>JAMBLL010000156.1 GCA_023336765.1 Actinomycetes bacterium
CAGATGCCAGAAACCAAGTTCTGGCGTCTGGTATCTGCTTTGGGGTCGCGCGGACAGGAGAGCATTCGTTCTCCGTTTCCCGTTGACCGTTTTCCGGATGGCGCCGAGATGTCGGCTCGGGTGGAGGGTTTCTGACTGTGAACTGAGAACTGTCGACTGTGAACTGACCGACCGGCATCACCTATCCGCTAGCCGCCCTATCCCAGAGCTCGGTCAAGGTCGGAAATGAGGTCGTCGACATGCTCGATGCCAACAGAGAGCCTGACAAGGTCGACAGGAACCTCAAGATCTGTGCCCTCAACTGACATGTGCGTCATCGAGGCGGGTACCTCGATAAGGGATTCGACGCCTCCAAGGCTCTCGGCAAGGAAGAACAGTCTCGTCCTCTGTACGGTGCTGTTCGCTGCATCCACTCCGCCCTTGGGTATGAACGACACCATCCCTCCGAAACCTGACATCTGCTTACGTGCAACATCGTGCTGTGGGTGGGACTCGAGGCCGGGGTACCAGACACGGTCAACCCTGGGGTCTGCCTCGAGGAAAGCTGCGATCAAGCCAGCATTGGACGCGTGACGATCCATCCTCACGGCGAGTGTCTTGATACCTCGCAGGAAGAGATAGGCGTCGAAGGGACCCGGAACGGGGCCGAGGGCGTTCTGCATGAACTTCAACCGCTCGTACAACGATTCACTCCGCATCACGATCGCTCCTCCAACCGCGTCTGAGTGACCGCCGAGGTACTTCGTCGAGGAGTGCAGGACGAGGTCCGCACCGAGGTCGAGCGGTTGCTGGAAGTAGGGCGTTGCGAACGTGTTGTCGACGGTGACCATGGCACCATGTTCGTTCGCCGTTGCGGCGACGCGTGAGATGTCAACAACGCGCAGAAGCGGATTGGTTGGAGTCTCGACCCAGACGAGCTTGGTCTCTGGTCGCAACGCGTTCGTCAAACCGGCATCTGTCGTCAGGTCGGCCGCGGACCATTGAATACCGTAGTTGGAGAGAACGCTGTCGAACAGCCGGAACGTGCCACCGTACACGTCATTGGACAGTACGAGGTGGTCACCGGGTTTGAGCAGATGACCAATGAGACTCGTGGCGGCAAGCCCAGAGGCAGCTGTGATGCAACCGCCTGGCGAGCCAAGAGCAACACCCTCAAGTGCAGCGATCTGGGTCTGAAGCGCCGTACGCGTTGGGTTGTCGGTCCGGGAGTACTCGTACCCCTTGTGGTCGCCCGGGGCTGATTGGACGTATGTCGATGTCGCATAGATCGGAACCACGGCGGCACCAGTGGCTGGGTCCGGATCCTGACCAGCATGGATCGCAAGTGTTTCGAATCTGTCTTCGCTCATCGGCGTGTCCTTTGTGGCGGTTATTGCTGCAACTCTCGGCGTAATGCTACGGCACGATCAGATGCCAGCCACGGAGTATCAGATGCCGGAGGCTCAGCCCCCCGGAGAGGCGAAGGCCCTGACCTCGATGGCCCCGGTGTTGCCACCGGTGGAGGACACGACGTCGAATCTCAGGACCTGACCGGCGAAAAGAGCCTCAGCGAACCGATTGTCGGATGGGTCGCCAGCAGAGAACGGGCCGAAGACATCTCCACCATCGACGGTCACCGTGTACTCGGTGGTCGTGGCGGTACCGTCACCCATGGTGCGTGTGATGAACTCGACGCCGATGACGTCCTGTGGAGATCCAAGGTCGATCTCGATGAAGGCATCATCACCGCTGCCAGCGGTCGCCCATTCGGTCGACATATCGCCGTCGACAGCGTTCTCACCCGACCAGGCATCTGAGAACACCGAACTGACCGCCACCACCGTTGCACCCTCAGCAAGATTGTCACCATGGAGAGCCATGTCATCATCTCCACTCATGCTCTCGTCGCTGGCTGGAACCTCGGGAAGGGTGAAGCTTGCGAGCTCGCTCTGGAACAGGTTTCCGTCTGCATCGGATCCCTGGACACGGAACTGATACGTCTCACCTGGGACGGCGCCTACGAGGAGAACTTCGTGGTCATCGTGGGCGGTGCCACCCATGTCGAGATCCGTGCCGATGGTGCCGAGCTCGTCCGTCTCGCCCCAGGCAATGGAGCACGCAGCATCGATGTTGGTCGTGACGTTCATCTTGGCTACGCCGTTGGCATCGACGGTGAACTCGAAATCGCTGGACTGAATCTCTGCGAAGTCGATCACTTCGCTGTCACTGGACGAACTCGAGCACGCAGCGGCGATGAGTGCCACCGAGGCGAAGAGGGCGACAAGCATGAGCTTGCGTCGTTTCGGTCGATTCATGAGTTGATACTCCAAGGTTGCTTGATCTGTACGACGCGCGTCTACACACGAAGGTCACATGACAATCTGGTCAACGTCGCACACACGACATTGTTCCCACATTGACCTCCCCGATCCGCGGGCTGGGAGCGCCATATAGGACGCCGCGAACCCAGGGTTCAGGGCGTGTTGGTTCCGCGGGCTGGGAGCGCCATATAGGACGCCGCGAACCCAGGGTTCAGGGCGTGTTGGTTTCGAAGCCGTGGTCGATCATCCAGTCATCGTTGAAGATCTTTGAGAGATAGCTGCGGCCAGAATCGGGGAGGATGACAACAACAAGGTCGTTCGGGTTCTCCTCGGCTACACGGAGCGCACCGACGGCTGCCATGCCACAGGACCCGCCAACAAGCAGGCCCTCCTCGAGCGCCAGTCGCCTCGTCATGTCGAAGGCCTCGGCATCGGTCACCATCTCGTAGCTATCGACGAGTTCCGGGTCGTAGGTCTCCGGCCAGAAATCCTCACCCACGCCTTCGATGAGATACGTGGTCACGTCCTCGTCCGTGGCAGCCGTATAGATCGAGCCCTCGGGGTCCACACCGACAACCGTGATATCGGGATTCTGCGACTTGAGATAGCGGGCGTTCCCAGAAATCGTGCCACCCGTCCCAACACCAGCAACAAAGATGCCGATCTCTCCGCCAGTCTGCTCCCAGATCTCGGGGCCGGTGGCGAGTACGTGTGCCAGCGGATTGGCTGGATTGGAGTACTGGTCTGGGCGGTAGTGATGAGGGCGCTGCGACAGATCGTTGGCAACCGAATAGTACGATGTCGGATCTTCAGGCTGAACGTCGGTGGGGCACACGATGACCTCTGCCCCATACGCCGCCAGAAGGTCCTGCTTCTCCTTGGATTGTTTGTCCTGCATCACACAGATCAGCTTGTACCCCTTGATCGCTGCAACCATTGCAAGGCCCACACCGGTATTCCCGGAAGTGGGTTCCACGATCGTGTCTCCCGGTTCGAGCCAACCGTTCTCCTCGGCTCGCTCGATCATTCCCAAGGCGATGCGGTCCTTGATCGAGCCTCCAGGATTCATGTGTTCGATCTTCGCAACGAGATTGCCGTTCGGGTGGATGCGCGAGAGACGGACCAGTGGCGTATTCCCGATCGCATCAACGACGTTGTTCTTGATGTCCATGAACTCAGATTACAGATGCCAGATGCTAGATATCAGACACGGCTCTGGCATCTGGCATCTGATATCTGGCATCTCTCTCACCGGTACTCTCTCTCCCTATGGCTGATGAACTGATACAAGCTCGCTCGTTGACGAAGAAGTTCGGCGACTTCGTCGCTGTTGACGACATCAACTTCGTGGTCAAACAGGGTGAGTCGTTCGGGTTCCTCGGACCCAACGGAGCGGGGAAAACCTCGACGATGCGAATGATCGGTGCTGTCAGTCCCGTCACGAGCGGCGAACTCTCTGTGCTCGGCCTCGATCCAATGACGGAGGGTCCCAGGCTTCGCTCCCGCCTCGGCGTGGTCCCCCAGGAGAACAACCTCGACGAGGATCTGAGCGTGTACGACAACCTGTTGATCTACGGGCGGTATTTCGATCTGTCCAGGAGTGTCCTTCGCGACCGTATCGCCGAACTCCTCGAGTTCGTCCAACTCACCGACAAGAAGGACGCGAAGATCAGCGCATTGTCGGGGGGGATGAAGCGACGGGTGATCATCGCCAGGGGCCTGATCAACGAGCCTGACCTTTTCATCCTCGACGAGCCAACAACAGGTCTCGACCCCCAGGCCAGACATGTCCTGTGGGACCGCCTGTACCGGCTCAAACAACAAGGTGTCACGCTCATCATCACAACCCACTACATGGACGAAGCTGAGCAACTGTGTGACAGGCTCGTGGTCATGGACAAAGGGAAGATCGTCGCAGAAGGCTCACCAGCCGGGCTGATCAAGGAGCATACGCCTCGCGATGTCGTCGAGTTGCGATTCGCGCCCGGCGAACTCGAAGCGATTACAGGCCGCATCGAGGACCTCGCAGAGCACACAGAGATCCTCGCCGACCGGGCCCTCGTGTACACAGACGACGCGGAGGAACTCATCTCCATTGTCTCCGCATCCAACCTCGAACCAGAGACGGAACTGGTGCGACGCTCCTCGCTCGAGGACGTGTTCCTCCGACTCACCGGCCGAACCTTGGTCGACTGATGACTGTTCCGCTCTCGCTACGCGTCGCCGAGGCCGAGGCGAGGTTCTACCGTCGCACATGGCGAGGATCGGTTGTGTCGAGTTTCGTTACACCGATCCTGTACCTCCTCGCAATGGGAGTCGGTCTGGGATCGCTCGTCGATGAGAACCTCGGTTACGGCCTTGACGGCGTGTCCTATCTCACCTTCCTCGCCCCAGGGCTACTCGTCGCGACCGCCATGCAGACGGGTGCTGCGGAAGGTGCATGGAAGGTCATGGCCGGCATGAAGTGGCGCGAGACGTGGAAAGCACGCCTTGCGAGCCCGATCGGTGTGCCGAGCCTGGTTCTCGGCCACATGATCTGGTCTGCAGCCAGGGTGCTGATGGTGTCTGTGGCCTTTGCGATCGTCATGACAGCCTTCCAAATCGCCCCTCCGCTCCAATCGTTCCTGGCGGTTGTGCCCGCATTCCTCGTGGGTGTCGCAATGGTGGCCATCACCACATCGTTCACCGTGCGACTCAAGAGCGAGGCTGGCCTGCCGATGTACTTCCGATTCGTTGTCATCCCGATGTTCCTGTTTTCTGGCGTGTTCTTCCCCGTGTCGAATCTCCCCGATTGGCTACAACCGATCGCCCTCGTGACACCGATGTACCACGGAGTTGAACTCGCCCGTGCGATCGTCGTGGGCATACCGCCAGTCGTGGCTCCCGCCATCAGTGTGACCTACCTTCTTGCGTGGATCATCGCGGGTACCTACTTCGCCGTTTCGCCAGTTCGCCAGAAGCTCAAACCGTGACGCTCGGAACACTGACGACCCGGGTCGTGCCACCCTTGCCGCGACGTTGGCGTGGCCGCTACATCGTCGAACGCAACATCATCGCGACGAAATCGTTCTGGCCTGTACTCATTTCCGGCTTCTTCGAACCGGTGTTCTACCTGTTCGCGATCGGCATCGGCATCGGTGAACTCGTTGGCGACGTCGAAGTCAGTGGAACATTCGTGTCCTACACAGCATTCGCCGCGCCCGCGATGCTTGCGGCCTCAGCAATGAACGGTGCCGTCTTCGAGTCAACGAATATCTTCTTCAAGCTCAAGTTCGGCAAGATCTACGAAGGCATACTCGCGTCCCCCATAGAACCAGCTGAGGTCGCCTCAGGGGAGATAGCGTGGACCCTCACACGCGGTGCCTTGTATTCGGGCGCATTTCTCATCGTCATGGCGTTCATGGGACTGATCGAGTCACCGATCGGCATCCTTGCGTTCCCTGCAACGATCCTCATTGGCTTCGCCTTCGGGGCGCTCGCGACCGCTGGTGTCACCTGGATGCGCACATGGCAGGATCTCGACTACGTGACGCTGATCACTCTGCCGCTCTTCCTCTTCTCCGCAACGTTCTACCCCCTTGACGTCTATCCAGAGTGGCTCCAGACCCTCACATGGATCTCCCCCCTATTCCACGGGGTCATCCTCACGAGAGGCCTGACGCTCGGGATATTGGAATGGACGATGCTCATCAACGTGGCGTACCTCACAGCACTCGGAGTCCTTGGATCATGGATCACATCACGTCGAATAGGGGCCCTGCTCAGACCGTGAGGTATCGGATGACAGAAGATCGTTCTCCGTTCTCCGACTGTCAACTGTGAACTGTGAACTGTGAACCCTTTCAATCATCGATCTACGCTTCCTTCGTCGCACCCCCTCTGGGGGTGGGGTATACTGGTGTCGTGAAACCAGAACACAAGTCATCAGCGATCAACAGACTCAAGACGGTTCGTGGCCACCTCGAAGGGGTCATCCGGATGGTCGAGGATGAACGCTATTGCCCCGACATCATGAAACAGGTGTCGGCGCTTCAGGGTTCACTTGAAGGGGTGAATCGGGTTCTCCTCCAGAACCACATCGAGACTTGTGTCCTTGACCACGTGGAGCACGGGCGATCGGAACAGGTCGTTGACGAACTCCTCGAAACGCTCAGGTACGCCCCTGGGCTCCCAACAACGAAAGGTCCTTCATGACCCAGACAACACTCTCCGTCCCTGACATCTCGTGTGGACACTGCAAGACATCGATCGAAGGCGCCGTCAAACCGCTCGCCGGTGTGGATACAGCTGAGGTGTCGATCGACGACCGCAACGTCGACGTTACCTACGACCCGTCCAAGATCGATCTGGGCGACATCATCACGGCGATCAGCGACCAGGGCTACGAGGTCGAGAACGCCTAGCACACCACATCAGGGCTTTGGCGTCCATAGGCGCCAGATATCGCGGTTCTGGACGCCAAAGCCGTGCAGAAGTTGGCTGAGGAGGGACATCTACGATGGCTGAGACAGAAATCCGGTTCGATGTTGAGGGCATGACATGTGCGTCATGTGCCATTCGCATCGAGCGCGTGCTCGGCAAGCAAGATGGTGTTGAGTTCGCCAACGTCAACTTCGCTGGGCAGGAAGCGCGCGCAACGATCTCCGATGACGCTGACGTCGAAGCGCTACGCGCTGCTGTTGCCAAGATCGGCTACGACATCGAAGAAATAGACCCCGAGAACGACACTCGGTCGATGACGGAGCGCTACAACGCTGAAGCGAAATACCAGCTGCGCAACGTCGTGGGCGCAGGCTCATTGACCGTTCTCCTGATGCTGCTCGGATGGTTCGGGCCGGACGCGCTGTGGAACGAGTGGCTCCAATTCGGCCTCGCCAGCGTCGTTGTCTTCTACTTCGGCGCACAATTCCACAAGGCAACATGGAAGCAGGTCAGGTCCCTCTCTCCCGCAATGGACACACTGATCACCACAGGCACGATGGCTGCTTGGTTGTACTCGACGTTCGTGTTGGTGATGAACACCTTCACGACGGACGGAGTCGAGGGTGCGTTGTTCTTCGAAACGGCAGCCGCCATCATCACCCTCATCCTCGTGGGACGATACTTCGAGGCGCGGGCCAAGGGTGAGGCCTCGAATGCCATCGCCAAACTTGCTGAACTCGGAGCGAAACAGGCGCGTGTCGTACGTGGAGGCGAGGAGATCCTCGTCGATCCGGTCGAGCTCGCCCCTGGAGAAACCGTCGTCGTCCTACCTGGCGAGAAGATCCCCGCCGACGGTGTCGTTACTGCGGGACGTTCAGGTGTGGACGAGTCGATGCTCACAGGTGAGAGCGTGTCCATGACCAAGGAACCGGGCGACAATGTGTTCGCCGCGACCGTAAATCAGCAGGGGCGTCTCGAAATCGAGGTCACCGGCGTCGGCCCGAACACGGCACTGAGCCAGATCATGAAACTCGTGGCAGATGCTCAGGCGACGAAGGCTCCGGTTCAGAAACTTGCCGATCGAATCTCCGGTGTCTTCGTGCCAGTGGTTATCACCATCGCAGCTTTTGTATTCGTTGCATGGATGATCGCAACAGGTGACGTCTCACGTTCGATGAGTAATGCCGTAGCGGTGCTGATCATCGCGTGCCCATGCGCACTGGGCCTCGCAACACCAACGGCGATCATGGTCGGTTCCGGGCGTGGCGCCGAACTCGGTGTGCTGTTCAAGAATGCCCAGGTGTTCGAACGCGCCAAGGGCATCGACACAGTTGTTTTCGACAAGACCGGCACACTCACCCGCGGCGCGATGACACTCGTCGAGGTCGTAACGGACCAGGATCGGGCGGAATTCCTCAGGCTTGCAGGTTCGCTCGAAGCAGGTTCCGAGCATCCAATCGGCAAGGCTGTTGCACTTGGGGCCGAAGAGGAGGACATCGACCTTGACTCCGTGGAGGACTTCGAATCCATCCAGGGCAAGGGTGCACGTGGAATCGTCACAGGCGAGACCGTCGTAGTCGGCAAGCCGATCCTGTTCGCCGAGTCCGGCTTCGACAACATCGAAGATTGGCAGGACACGTTCGACGAGATATCGATCAAGGGCAACACCACCTTCCTCGTTGGATGGGACAACACGGTCCAGGGCGTATTGAGTGTTGCGGACACCGTCCGACCAACCTCAGCCCAGGCGATCAAAGATCTGCACAGTCAGGGAATCTCCACGGTGATGCTCACCGGCGACTCTCGCCACACCGCGAGTGCCATCGCATCAATGATCGGCATCGATGAGGTGGTTGCAGAGGTGCTCCCCGGAGAGAAATCTGAAGCAGTGCTCGCAATGCAGGCGAAAGGCCAGGTTGTTGCCTTCGTTGGTGACGGGATCAACGATGCTCCTGCGCTCACTGTCGCCGACCTTGGCATGGCGGTGGGCTCAGGTACAGATGTAGCCATCGAGGCAGGAGACGTCGTCCTGATGTCCGGCGACCCAGCCACGTCTGTTACCGCTATCAGACTGGCACGCAGAACGTTCAAGACGATCCGCGAGAACCTGTTCTGGGCGTTCGCGTACAATACGGCGGCGATCCCACTTGCTGCGCTCGGATTCTTGAACCCGATGATCGCAGCTGCAGCGATGGCGTTCTCCTCAGTGTCCGTCGTGGCCAACTCGGTGAGGCTGCGCCGCTTCAAGTAGAGCCATCAGCCATCAGCCATCAGCCATCAGCCATCAGCCATCAGCCATCAGCCATCAGCCA
>JAMBLL010000157.1 GCA_023336765.1 Actinomycetes bacterium
CAGACGTTAGATCGCTCGGCTAGCGCCTCGCTTTCAGACGTTAGATCGCTCGGCTAGCGCCTCGCTTTCAGACATCAGATGACAAGATTGAGCGATGCTTATCTGTGCTCTGTGCTCTGTGCTCTTCTTCTCTGCTATCCGGCATAGGTGAACCAGATGACCGCGTTGCCGAGGCCGTCAGAGACGATGACGGTGTCGCCTCCGTTGGACCACACAGGTGCGTCTGCGCACCAGGCAATGGTCGCATCAGCGTTCTCGTTGCATCCTGTAACAACGGTCAATGTGCCGCCCGACGAGATCACACTTCCCCTTGGGAACGTGAATCGGTTCGTTCCAGACTCGTCGCGCAGTACCCAACCTGTGAAATCGACTCTGCCATATCCCTCGTTCTCGAACGTAACAGATTCCTCATCGAGAGCGTCGGCATCGGGGCCGGTCGGGTCGTAGTTGATACTCCCAACGCGTACAACTGGACGGTCGGCCGCGATGGCTTCGGCATCCCCACACACGATCGAACCCCACATGCCGCGTCCGGACTGATAAGCACGTGCCTCAAGCGACTTGAGCGACTCGTCCTGGTCACCCGTTCCCTGGACCGCCACGCCGCCGCCCTCTGAGACCTGAATCGCATTGATGAATTCTGTACCGCTCGCTGTCTCGAGGTACGCGTAGCGCATCAGTTGGCCGAACTCGTCAGTATCTGAGTCGGTGGCGATGAGGAGGAGTTCCTTGCCTTCCACCAACGCCGCGAGCCTGTCTGCCGACTCCTGACCCCAGCATTCCTCAAGTGAAGGGGCCGTGACGCCAGCGAGACGCACCTGGGTTGGAGACCCGTTGATGGTTATTGCCATGGTGTCACCGTCCACCACGGATACGACCGTCCCGACCACCTGCTCCTCAGTGGGTGGGAGAGCGACACTCGTTGAGACCTGTTCGGATCCTGCAGGGATCGTGGTCGAGGGAGTTGTTGTGGAAGGGGCGAATTCAGGAGCAACGGGTCGAGAATCGCATGCGGTCGCCACCAGTGCCACTGCCATGGCGGTCCCCGCGATCTTCATCGATGTACGCATACCTCAACAGTAAAGCGACTGGCACTGAAGTGATGGCATGACGCGTCGGCGGTTCCTCTAGAGTGAACACTCGGCTTCGACTCAAGGAGACACTGACCGTGGACAACCTCTTCGATCTCACAGGCAAGGTCGCCCTCGTGACCGGTGGCAACAACGGCATTGGCCTCGCAATGGCGAGCGCACTCGGCCAGGCCGGCGCGGACGTAGCAATCTGGGGAAGGACGGAATCGCGGAATTCGGACGCTGCCGACGTGATCGGCTCGCACGGGGGTGAGGTGCTGGCTCTGGCTGTTGATGTCTCGAATGAAGCAGAAGTTGTCGATGCGTTCGCCGCAACTGTCGATGCGTTCGGTCACGTTGATTCGGTCTTCGCCAACGCTGGCGTCGGGTCCGGCATGACACGATTCGAGGACATGACCACCCAGGAGTGGCGGTACGTCTTTGCCGTCAACATGGAAGGTGTGTTCTGGACGTTCCGAGAGTCCGTCAAACACATGAAACCCCGACATGGAGGGTCTCTGGTCGTCACGTCGTCCGTGTCGGCAGACCTCGGTTTTCCAAGGGGGCAGCATTACGCAGCAACGAAGGCCGGCGTCCGCTCTGTGATCCAGGGGATCGCAGTCGAGTACGGCAAGTACGGGATCAGGGCGAACGCGATCGCTCCCGGGTATGTGGAGACGGGCATGACTGAACCCGTCATCGACTCTGAGGCCTTCAGAGCGAAGGTCCTCCCGCGGATCCCTCTCGGACGGTTCGGTGTGCCTGGCGATTTCGATGGGATCGCTGTGTACCTTGCATCCGACGCATCCCGGTGGCATACCGGTGACACGATCACGATCGACGGCGGGTTCCTGGCTAAATAGAGAAGAGAGCACAGAGCACAGAGCACAGAGAGGAAAGCTCTAGTAGGTGACAGCGATGTACGGCGAGTCCGCTTCGTCTGTGTTCTGTGTTCTTCCGACAACAGCTGATTCCACGGAGATCACTATCCCTAGAATTCGTACATAGCAACGAAAGGGCCGGCCAACCATGATCACCTTCGACGAACAGGTCGCGATCGTCACCGGAGCGGGGCAGGGGCTCGGACGTTCCCACGCTCTCGAACTCGCAGCACGCGGTGCGCGTGTGGTCGTCAACGATCTGGGTGGTGCACGCGACGGGACAGGGTCGTCATTGAGCGCAGCGGAATCCGTTGTCGCAGAGATCGAGGCTGCTGGCGGAGAGGCGATGGCCAATGGTGCAGATGTCACCGACCGTGATGCTGTCAACGAGATGGTTCAGGGAGCGATCGATGCCTGGGGCCGCGTTGATGTTCTCGTCAACAACGCAGGGATCCTGAGGGACAAATCCTTTGCGAACATGGATGGTGCCGACTTCGACCTTGTGGTCAAGGTGCACCTTACGGGGACGGCGATCTGCACGAAAGCAGTGTGGGGCCCCATGCGCGACGCCGGATATGGACGGATCGTCGTGACAACATCGTCATCTGGCTTGTACGGCAACTTTGGACAGTCGAACTACGGTGCGGCGAAACTCGGGGTTGTCGGACTCATGAACACGCTGCGTGCTGAAGGAGCCAAATACGACATCCGTGTGAACGCTCTTGCGCCCGTGGCTGCCACCCGAATGACTGAGGACATACTTCCTGATGAGGCAAAAGCCCTCCTGAACCCGGAAGAAGTCACCCCTGGTGTGGTGTTCCTTGTATCGAAGGAGGCGCCAAGCGGCATGATCCTTGCGGCAGGTGCCGGAGGATTCGCTGCAGCGAAGATCTACGAAACGCAGGGCATCTGGCTTGCACCGGACGAAAGGACGCCAGAAACCATCGCTGCGAGGATCGACGACATTCTCGATGCGGAAGGGCAACAGGAGTACAAGAGCGGTAGCGAGCAGTCGATGAAGTTCGTGACCGAAGCAATGCAGGGCATGACAGGCATCAACTGAGGAGCACACCATGAGAGAAGCGGTCATCGTATCGGCGGCAAGGACACCGATAGGCAAGGCGTACAGGGGTGCGTTCAACAACCTGGAAAGCCCGAGCCTGGCCGCGGTCCCGATCAGGGCCGCCGTTCAACGGGCAGGGGTCGACCCGGCAGAGATCGACGATGTGATCATGGGCTGCGCGATGGCCCAGGGGACCCAATTCCTCAATATCGGACGTCTGGCAGCGCTCACCGCAGGGCTACCAACCTCGGTATCGGGGATGACGATCGATCGGCAGTGCTCGTCAGGCATGATGTCAATCGCAACTGCTGCCAAACAGATCATGGTTGACGGCATGGACGTGGTCGTTGCTGGGGGAGTCGAGTCGATCTCTCTTGCTCAGAACGAACACACCAACATGTGGCGCCTCGTCGACCCGGCACTCATCGCTGAGCACCCTGCTGCGTACATGTCGATGTTGGATACCGCCGAAATTGTCGCGGAACGGTTCGGCATCTCACGTGAGGCACAGGATGAGTATGCGTACCAATCCCAGAAGCGAACGGCAGTTGGCCAGGAAGCGGGGGCTTTCGATGATGAGATCGTTCCTGTTACAGCCAATAAGACGGTCATGAACCGTGAGACCGGAGAAACCTCCCAGGAGGAGGTAACGCTGACTGCTGACGAAGGCAACCGTCCGACCACCACACTTGAAGGGCTTGGAGGGCTGTCACCTGTCCACGAGGGAGGGACGATCTCGGCAGGCAACGCAAGCCAACTCTCTGACGGTGCTGCGGCGACTGTGATCATGGACGCAGCACTCGCGGAAAAGCGGGGTCTCGAACCACTCGGGTACTACCGCGGAATGGCGGTTGCAGGGGTCGATCCCGACATCATGGGAATCGGTCCCGTGTATGCGGTGCCGAAACTCCTCGAAAAGGCAGGGCTGACGGTCGACGACATCGACCTGTGGGAACTCAACGAGGCCTTTGCGGTCCAGGTCATCTACAGCCGTGACCAGTTGGGGATCCCTAATGAGAAACTCAACGTCAACGGTGGCGCCATCTCTATTGGACATCCATACGGGATGTCGGGCACTCGGATGGTGATGCACGCCCTGATCGAGGGAAAGAAGCGCGGTGCGCGCTACGTGGTATCAACCATGTGTGTTGGCGGCGGTATGGGGGCTGCAGGTCTCTTCGAGGTCGCTTGATGCGAGCAGTCCTCTGTACCGAGTACGGTGCCCAGGACAAGCTCAGCATCGGTGATGTGGCTGATCCCGTTGCCGGGCCGGGTGAGGTCGTGATCGACATGGCGGCAGCGAGCTTGAACTTTCCTGATCTGCTTGTGATCGCGGGGCTCTACCAGTTCAAGCCAGAGCCACCGTTTGTCCCCGGGGCAGAGGGTGCTGGGATCGTTTCTGAGGTCGGCTCCGATGTGACTCACATCGACGTCGGCCAGCGAGTGATGGCGGTGGGTGTCCAGGGCGCGTTCGCTGACAAATGGGTGATCGATGCCGGGTCGGTCATCGCGATCCCAGACGATATGGATTTCGAGACCGCGGCTTCCCTCACCCTCGCTTTTGGCACGTCCTATCACGCCTTGAAACAGCGTGCCGCGCTGGAACCGGGTGAGACGCTCCTCGTCCTAGGCGCTGC
>JAMBLL010000158.1 GCA_023336765.1 Actinomycetes bacterium
ACTACGACACATCCCATCCAAGCTCGCAGCCTCAGGTGCTGCGGTCGCCATCCTATTTGCGGCAATCGCTGCCCCACTCACAGCCGCACCGGCTACCCAGAGTGCAGTCGACGAAGTCGCTCTGTACGCAACTTCGGCTCCCTCAACCAACGCGATAGCCGCGTCAACGAGCACCCTCACCGATGCAGAGATCCAGGACATTCTCTTCATGCGCGAAGAGGAGAAGCTCGCTCGCGATGTGTACATGACACTCGCTGATGTGTGGGGCACGCCGATATTCACGAATATCGCCGGCGCAGAGTCCATGCACATGTCCTCGATCGAGACGTTGATCACTCGTTATGGTCTCGACGACCCTGTCGATGAGAACCCAGTGGGTGTGTTCGTGAATCCAACACTCCAGACGATGTATGACGATCTCGTCGCCACTGGATCCCAGTCGCTTATCAACGCTCTCGAAGTCGGTGCGTTGATAGAGGAAGTCGACATCAAAGACCTGATCGACAGCATCGCTGAGACAGAAGCATCCGACGTCCTACGCGTCTGGGAGCAACTCCTCAGTGGTTCCCAGAACCATCTCAAAGCCTTCACGTCTCAGCTCGCCGCGCAAGGTATCGACTACGAATCGACTGTGCTCGATGCTGGGACCTACGACCAGATGTTGTCCGAGGCTGGCCAATCCAATGGTGCGCAAGGCAACGAGGCAGGACGACAAGGCGGACGCGGCGATCGCGATGACGGAGGCCGTCAGGGTGGACCTGGACACGGTCGAAACGGCTGATACAGATCAGCCAGCTACTCTCGATGCCAGCTCATGACGGGCTGGCATCGTAGCGCGCGCATGACCTTCTAGGCGATCTGCACCGACCGCTTGGACAAGCCATACCAGAAACCGTCGATCACGGTTTCCACGTCGAGAGACTCGTCGATCGCCGAACCGAGGGCCACGAATAGCGGGGCAAAGTGCTCGGTAAGCGGATGTGCGAGCGATGCCGCGGGAGCCTTGTGCTGGAAGTCGATCAATGCGTCGAGGTCACCCGCGGACAGGGTTTCGTCGAGCCAGTTGTCGAATTCGCTCGACCATGTTGGGGGCGCATCGGTGTCCGGAGCACCCAGGTTCATTTCAGACAGGTTGTGAGTGCTGAATCCACTGCCGACGATCAGCACGCCCTCTTCGCGCAATGGGGCGAGCTTACGACCCAACTCGATCAGTTCAGCAGGATCGAGCGTCGGCATGGACACCTGCAACACCGGTATGTCTGCGTCGGGGTACATCTCAACGAGTGGCACATAGGCACCGTGGTCGAGGCCCCGATCAGGGTCCTGATACAGCGTTTCGCCGTGACGGGCGATCAATCTCTCGACGGACGCAGCAAGCTCCGGCGCACCAGGCGCCACGTATTCGACCTCGTAGTAGTGACGCGGGAACCCGTAGAAGTCGTAGAGCAGTGGCACTGGGGTGGTCGCACTGATCGTGAGGGGCGCAGCCTCCCAGTGGGCAGACACGACAAGAACCGCCTCCGGCCTTGGCAGGTGTAGTGCCCATGACGAGAGTTCGCCGGTCCATACATCATCGTCAGCCAAAGGGGGTGCGCCGTGGCTGAGAAAGATCGCAGGCATCGCACCAGATCGTTCGATGGCGTGATCCATGGTATCCCCCGATCAGAGAATCGTGGACTCGGATCAATGCCAATCCGCCACGACGTCGCAACCCTATCACTCGCTTCGTGCTCGTTCGACGCCTCAGCATCGGACAGCTAGCCGTATTGCTCGGTGACGTTGCTGACGCGGCTGGTGGGTGGGAAGTCTTCAGTTCACCGCCGGAGACTCCCTCGATGCCGAAACGATGGGCTGGTCGATACATCGGCGGTTGGACGTCCACGAACAGCATGCATACGGTAACGTCTGGACATCGGCGGGTTCAAGAGGTTTGAAAGACATCATGACAACAAGCAAAGGGTTGGAAAGATTCGTTTCGCGATACTCCGTCGCGCTCTCAGGTGATGAGAGTGCTCACTGGGCCACCATCGATGGAACGCTCTGTCATATCGATATCTCCGGGTTCACGAGCCTTTCGGAACGTCTCGCAGCGCGGGGCCGTGTTGGTGCGGAGGAGTTGACGGAAGTCCTCGACACTGTGTTCGGGTCAATGCTTCGTCTCGTGCACGAGCGCGGCGGTGCACTCCTCAAGTTTGGGGGAGACGCATTGTTGTTGCTCTTCGAGGGTGAGAATCACGCTGTCGAGGCTGCCTGTGCAGCGGTCGAGATGCGGAAGTCCCTGCGTTCGGCATCCGAGATACCAACCTCCGTGGGGCGTCTGTCCCTCAAGATGTCTATCGGTTTGCACACCGGTGATGTTCACCTGTTCCGAGCATCGGGGAGCCACACAGAATTGATCGTGGCGGGTCCTGCGGCTTCGAAGGTGACCGAGATGGAGGAAACGGCAGCGGCTGGCGAAATCGTCATCGGCGATACGACGAAGGTCCTTCTCCCTGCCGATTCGGCGACACAGCGAAAGGGTAACGGCTGGCTACTCCGGTGGCGGACCGCAAGAACCGACGCGCCAGGCGCTCGAGAGCGCACTTTCGATGTCGATGTGAGTGCTCTGGTGCCCACGGCACTGCGGTCGCATCTTACGGATCACAAGCTCGACTCAGAGCATCGACTTGCAACGGTTGCGTTCATCGAATTCGTCGGCGTGGATGAATACCTCGACAGCAACGGGCCTGAGGAGACATCAGCTGCCCTCGGTTCTCTTATCTCAGCTGTGACCGAAATCGCAGACGAGGAGGAGATCACCTTCCTTGGCACGGATGTCGATCGCAACGCGGGCAAGATCATCCTGGTGTCAGGAGTGCCCATCACAATGGTCGATGAATGCGGGCGGGTGTTGCGTGCAGCACGACGAATCGCTGATGTCGATACGCCGTTTGGACTGAAGATCGGAATCAACCGGGGGCATGTCTTCTCTGGAGAGATCGGTACCGATCAGCGCTCCACCTACACCGTAATGGGCGACACTGTGAACCTCGCGGCACGGCTCATGGCAGCAGCACCGCCTGGTTCGATCTACTCCACGATGGCGCTACTCGATGAGTCTCTCACGCTGTTCGCTACCGAGACGCTCGAACCGATTCGCGTCAAAGGAAAGGCCGAACCGGTTACTGCACTCGCAGTTCTGAACGAGACCGGCAGCAGAGCGAGCCACACGGTTGGTGTACTTCCGTTCATGGGGCGCGATACAGAGGCGAGAGAATTGGCAGCCACGATCGCTGACCTAGATTCGGCCGGCGCGACGATCACCATGTCCGGACCAACCGGGATCGGCAAGTCGAGGCTGGTCGAAGAGGTGCTGAGAGACGAGTCTTCGCTGATTCTCGATGTGCGCTCCGAGCCGTACGGAACCACGAATCCATATCGCCCGTTTCGTGATTCGATTCGTAAACTCCTTGACATACAGCGAGGCTCGACGGAGGACATGCGAGACAGCCTGATGAGCTCCCTCGAGAACGGAGCGCCAGCACTCATCCCATACGCGCCGCTTGTCGGGGACGTCACTCATATCGACCTCGAGCCAACAGATACGACCAGAGCAATCGACCCTCGATATCGGCAGAACCGCGTGGCAGATATCACGGTGGAACTGTTGGAACACTTTCACCAGGGACCGCTGATCATCGTTGCGGAGGACACACACTGGGCGGATGCTGCCTCGCTGGCACTTGTGGAGAGGCTGATCCGTGAAACGGAGCAACACTCGTGGCTCGTGATCACAACAGACCGAAACTCACCCGAGGACGCCGGTGAGTCTGATATCAGTCTCGAACCTCTTGACACTTCCACGGTGGAGTCGCTCGTGCACGCTGCAACAGAAGCATCCCCGCTGAGGCCGGACAGCGTCAGGGCGATCGTCGAGAGAGCGGGGGGAAACCCACTCTTCGTCCAAGAACTCGTGAAAGCGGCGAGGGACACTGGAGATGTCGGCTCGCTTCCAACATCACTCGATGGTGTGGTTGGCAGTCAGATAGACGCCCTGGAACCGCTTGCGAGACAGGTACTGAGATATCTGTCTGTACTCGGGCGTAGCTTTCGCACATCTGTCGCCAGAGACCTCATCGCTACTCAGGGGGTTGAGCTCAATGCTGCGACCAGAGCAACCCTCTCCGGGTTCCTTGACGATGACGGTGCAGACAGGTTGCAGTTTCGCCATGCGCTCGTGCGAGATGTCGCATACGAGGGGCTGTCGTATCGTCGACGAAGAAAACTCCACCTCGAAGCTGGACAGCTCGTATTGGACCGTTCGGGCGATGACGAAGACGCCCTCGTTGATGTGCTCGCACTCCACTTCTTCCTCGGGGGAGACCAGCCGCGGGCCTGGGGTTACTGCTTGAGGGCTGGTGACAACAACATGGACGCTTACGCCAACGTTGAGGCTGCCACACAGTTCGAACGAGCGATCGAGACTGCTCGCCGTCTTGATTCAGTCACCGATGATGAGCGTCGCGAGGTCTGGATCAAGCTTGGCGACGTCCGCGAGAGATCTGGTCAATTTGCGGCATCGCTTGACGCCTTCACCCAGGCCGCAAAGCTCACTCGTGATCATCCACCTGCAAAGGCCGAGGTTCTATTGAAGCGTGCGAGGGCCAGGGAGCGGTCAGGTGCGTACTCCGTTGCCCTCGGTGAAACGACCCGCGCCAGGCGCCTGGTCGAGGGCCTGACCGAAAGCAGGGCACAGGAAATCCTTGGGAGAGTTCTCGGTCTGTCAGCGCTTATTCGCCAGGCTCAGCAGAGACCGAAACTGGCGCTTGACCTGGCCAAGCAAACCGCGACTGTTGCCGACAGTATTGACGATGAGATGGCACTTGCCACTGCCTGGCGTGTCATGGACTGGTCATACTTCATGCTGGGAGAGCCAGAGGCTGCGGTGCACTCAGTTAAGGCCATCGAGGTGTACCACAGGCTGGGCGCTCTTCAGGAAGAGGCTGGGGTGGCGAATAACCTTGGAGGGTTCTCCTACTTCAAAGGAGACTGGGAACAGGCCCTTGCGTACTACTCAAGAGGCCAGGAGGCTGCCAAGAAGGTCGGCAACATGGTGGATGCGGCCAGCACGGGCGCCAATATCGCCGAGGTTCTTCTGAATCAAGGAAGATACGATGAGGCGGAGGGGCCACTGCTCGAGGCGCGAAGGGTGTACCTCGCCTCCGGCTTCTTCGAGGGCGTGGCGTTCACAGAACTGCTCCTCGGGCGAATGTACGGGATACAAGGTGATCACGAAACGGCTGAGGCCACCCTCAAGACATCGATACAACATCTAGAGGATCTGGGCGTCGCTGGATGGAGTTTCGAGGCCTCGCTCCATCTCGCGGACGCTACGTGTAGATCTGGATACCCAGACGACGCACTTGCGATTCTCGCCGCGGCTGAAGCCGAGGCACCTCCCGAATATGTGGAGTACTACGGCCCACTCCTTGCTCGCATACGCGGCTCGATCCTTGACTCAGCCGGTCAACCCCAGGAGTCGGCTGGAACTCTGGAAGCTGGAATCCAGTTGGCTGAGGAGCGCAACGATGCCTACGAGCACGGTCTCTTGATACTTACGCTCGCCCGTGTCGCTCATGATCGAACGCTGGCCGAGGAGCGACAAGCAGCCAGGGATGCACTCCGCACCCTGGGCGTACGGAGTGTCCCTGGAGTGTCGCTTCGGGCCTGAAGCGACCTCACCTTATGAAGATCGGATCGTTCCAGATATAGAACGTCTCAGTTGTCTGGGTGAAGATCGTCCCGCCATCATCGACCGTGACCGTGTTCTGGAAGATCAGACACACGTCGCCACCTGCCGCCGCGGTCGGGTACATTGCGTTCGGATCAGTGAGTTCATAGAACCACTCGCCAGGCACCTGGTTGATTCCAACAACCACATTCGCACACCACGGAATGACAGCGTCTCCGCTGATCGAGCGCTGGAGTGTCCTACCAACCCCAACAAGGTCCGGAGACTCCTCATCCCATTCGATCGTCACGATGCCCGTGACACCGGTCCAGTCGAAACCGGGCGGTGGTCCAATGCTCACCTCCTGCTCACCTCCTGGAGTGCTCGACGAGGTGATCGCAACAGGCACCGCACAGTCGACTTCCTTACTGTTCGGTCCAACGTGGAAGGCCGCCAATGGACTGTCTGCCAGGCCGGGACCTCCTTCGGTTGTGCTGTCGCCGCAGTCAAGGCCACCGAAGTACCCGACCGTTCCAGACGCTTCGGATGTCACAGCACCGAGAGGATCGGTTCCCTCTGCTGCGAAGGTTGTGGTCTGTGCGCCGCCTTGCGCTGGCGCGGAGTACTGGCAGGTCGCCGTCGCCCCCGGGGCCACTGTGCCGAGATCACAACGTACCGTTCCGTCTTCAGTTACCGCTACAAGATCGAGGGGCACGTTCCCCGTGTTCGTAACGGTGAAGTCCCACACTACGTTGTCACCTGTGACCACGACCGGTCCGTTGTTCGTAACCGAGATGGTGATGGAGGGGTTCGATCCGAAGTAACTCGACGAATCTTCGTGGCTCACATCTGCCCCAACAGGCGGCGTGCCTGTTGCTGTACCCGCATTGGTGTACGGCGTATCGACGGGGCTTATCTCGGCTGTACCCGTCGCGGTACAACTCGATGAATCGCCTGGTGCGATCGTGGCATCACATCCGCTGACAACACCCGTCTCGGAATCTGTGACCGACACACCCGAAAGTGTGACGTTGCCAGTATTGGTAACGGTGTACGTCCATGTCACTGAATCGCCCGAGTCGATGTAGGGACCGTCGCTCGGGCCCTCACCCGGACCGTTCGTCTGGGCATCAATGGCGATCCCAGGAGCCGAACCGAAGTAGTGGGACGGATCGCTTGCGGTCACCGTCTCTCCGAACGACGAGTCAGCCGAGACCGAACCCGTATTGGAGTACTGACCGGCAACAGCGGTGCCAGAAGCTGTGTAGATCCAGGTCTCTGTTGTGTCGAGAACGCCGTCGCCATTGTCGTCACCGGACTGGAACACTGGAGCGGCACCCTGGTCGTCGGAAACCGAGACCGAGTTGAGTGCCAGATCACCGGGGTTCGTGACCACATACGTCCAGGTCACGCTGTCATCAACTTCAACGTAGGGACCGGTCGGACTGTCGGCATCGTCGCCGTTGGTCGAAACGTCTATGGCGATCTCCGGATTCGCATCGACGAGGTGGAACACCGTGCGGTGGTCATCGGGGCTATCGTCTGAATACTCCCATGTGGCACCGCCTTCGAGCGACACCGCTCCGGTCACCATGGTGATGCGGACACCGTCGAAGAGGCCTTCCTCAGTAGAGGCAGAGATACTGTACTTGTCTCGGAACTTGGAGTCCGGGCCACTGTCGGAGCCATCGCTGAGGTCGAATTCTTCGGTGTCGATGATCGAGGTTCCTTGAAGGAAATCGACACGCACGCGAGCATCAAACTTCGCCTCGAAGTCGAAATCGACGGAGCTGATCATCTGTCCTGCGATGAGGGAGCCAAGAGACAAGGTCAGTGCTTCTGAGTCTCCATCGCCGAGAGCATCAACCCGTCCACAATCCTGTCCGTTGCCGTTCCCCTTCTCGTTGACACCCATTCCGTCTTCGACAAGACCGATGGGAGCTGGATCGACCACACGGCCCTGCTTGGTGAATGTCGTTGCAGAGATCTCCATGATCGGGCCGTTGAGCGACGAATCCGTAACGCTGCACGCGTTACGACCGAGAGTCACCAGCTGGGTATCGCCCCCATACTGGAATTCATTGGTCCCACCATCGAGGACGAGAACGATCTCATCCGTGCTGCCGGTAAGTGCAATACCGGCCGCGATCGAGCCAACAGCCACAAGTGCCGTCGTCAAAAGTCCCACCATCAACCATCGCGCGCGCCGCGCTTTACCCACCCGTGCCATCATGTTCCTCCCTATGCGGAATCCTCCCGTCATTGAACCATAGTGACGGGAGGCGCCCATGCCAAGCGATTTGGCTAACTCTGATTCAGTCCGTGTCTTCTCCAGAAACCGCGGAGAGACCACCACGGTGCATGAGAGGGGCCGATATCGGATTCCTCGGACGGATGTCACCCTTTTGCTGTCATCGTTCGTCTGTATGGGTAAGGGATGAGTGAGGGAAGGGGGTGAGAAACATGCGACGACTTCTGATAGCGGCCGCTACCACGGTGATCATGGTGATCAGTTTGGCGGGCCCCGCATCCGCAAATCCTCCCAATGCTGCGTGCAATGGGTTGGACCGGGCACACCATCAAGTCCATGGCAGTGGCACACAGGGTGAACTGACCCTCCACGACCTGAGGCTTGCCAATCACTGCGGTCACTGACACATCCGCAATTGGGGGAAGCAGGGAGAGAGTCCTCTCAGGCAGGGCTCTCTCCCTCCGCCCAACCATCAACCACCGAGTCCGACGATGCCTGTTAGCACGACGAACCCGAGCAGAAGAAGTCCGAGTCCTACGAGTACCCACACCACGATCGTGATCCATAGGTCAACCTGTTCGTTGGTGTGATCTGGCGGCAGGGCCTCGTTACCGAGTCGGCTCCGGCGCGCTTGGCGCACGTTCGCTGAGAACACCAATCCGATGGCAGGTAGCACAGCCATCGTTAGACCATGAAGCACACCCATGAGCAGGAGGAGGCCAGCGAGTCTCTCGAATTCCCACGCCACCCACTCAGCCAGGTGTTGAGCACCGACTACATCGTTCGGGGGCGCGTACTGGAGTGTCATAAACGTGTAGGCACCGAAGGTCAGATAGAACGCAACGTCCATCAACGTCAGGAAACTACGGCCGGTAGCAGGGCCCGAGCGGAAGATGTCACTTTCAAAGGCGTTGCCGAAACGTCGAATAGTTGGCCCGACACCAAGAACCACCACGATCATCACTCCTGTCATGAGCACCTCGAGTGACCAGAAGGTCATCTGCAGGCCTCCGTCGACCCGTTCGACCGCCAGAAAGAGGTAGATCGCAACGAAGGTGACGGCGCCGAGGGCGAGAACCGCAAGGTGGCGGCTCCTCTTGCGATGAGCTGCATCTTCTGCGATCGATCTGGTGACCTTCTCAAAGAGGTCAGGACTGGGTTGGAACTGATCTGCTGCGTTGAACACCGCCGCCAATTGCTCTTCGGTAGTCACCGCTCACCCCCGATCGTGCTGCGAAGCGATGCCAACCCCCGCCGGAAGTGAGTTTTGACCGAGTTCCGCGAAATACCCAACGTATCGGCGATCTCGCTGTCCGGCATCTCCAGATAGAAACGCAGGAATATGCAGTCACGTTGGCGCGGAGACAACGCGCGAACCCTATTGAGGATATCCGCCTGCTCCTCGTCGAGGATGAGCAGATCCTCAGGAGCATCCGGCGTCGATCCGGTAGGAACTGCTTCTTGATGCCGCAACGACATCAAGCCCCTTCGGTTGTGATCACGCGCCAGGTTGATCACGATCGACCGAAGATACGACGCCGCCTTGTCGTTGCTTGCGATACGATGGGTCGACTTGTGCAGCCGGATGAAGGCTTCCTGAACGAGGTCTTCGGCGGCATTACGGTCGTCCGTGAACAAGCGAGCCATCCGCACAAGGGAGACACCCTGCTGATCGAACATCTGTGCGACAAGCGTGTCAGGGTCGACACCGACAGACATAGCGGCTCTGGCTCGGCTCACAGCCATCAGCAGCCAACGGCCAGGGATCACCGTCAGAGTGTCGGCGAATGATGCGGCCGTCATGTGTTCTCAGAAGGTCCAGCATCGACCTGCATGCGCTGTGACATCCCAAGCAGCCGGCCCACGATCGGGAGGCTCAACACGTTTGCACCGTGCAGGATCCCCATCAGCAACAACATTCCGCCGAGGCGGACCGTCTCGGCACGAAGCTGTTCTGGTCCCACGGTGCCACCCCAGGACGCATCTGGCTCGAAACGCATCGAGAACAGAATGTAGGCGGCGAAGATGAGGTAGTAGGCGACATCCATCAAGACGATGTAGCTCTTGCCCGTTCTCGGATTGGCGCGAAATACATCCGCCGCGTAGCTGCGGCCGTATCTCTTGATGAGTGGACCCAACACGAGGAGCGCTGCTATGAGTACAACGTCCGTGATCAGTTCAAGAACCCACCAGGCCATACATCCCCCTCAGTCCCATTCCCCCACGTGGCTGATCGCCACGAAGTCCCACGTCCAGATGACCGTGGAATTCCTCCCCTCACCTGGACAGCCTACTTTCGCGCGATCCAGGGTGACGGCGATTTCTCAGAACCGTCGGCGTGCACCACCCCCAAGCCTCAGAGGAACTTCTCCATGGAGAACCCACCATCCGACAAGCGGACGGGCGAAAGGTTCATCTGAATTCCGGACGAGGACATCCGCCTCTGTCGGCAGAGGGGTCGATGGTCCCTGGACCCAGGGGTCCAGGGACCGATTGGCAGGTGGTCCCTCTACTTCTCCACTACGGGCGTAATGACGTTGTACCAGGCGTCGAACGAGTCGAAGACCGACAGGAACTGGTCGAACTTCGCCTGACTTCCCGTCAGCGTTATCGTCCCGCTCTTGATCTCATCGTCGATCTTCGTCTTGCCCTCAGCGATATTCACGAAGTCCGCGACCGTCATGGACAGCGATACATCAGCGTCAGACTCCTGGCGGTTCTCGTAGTACTGGAGAGCGCCGTACTCGAGCACGAGATACCATTTCGCCTTCGTGTCAGTGAACTCCAGATTGATTCCCATGACCACACCGGACGCCTTTGCCGGATCGAGTTTCGTGGAGAGCCCGTCAAGATACAGACCAAACGGCATCGCAGCGATCGTGCTCGGACTTGCAAAGTCAACTACCGGGAGCACCTTCACTCCTTCTCGAAGGTCCTTGGCCGCACTGAGATACAGCCCGCGCCACGTGCCAGCCTCGGTCTGGTAGGCAAGTTGCTCGTGGGTATCAGCAAGCAGGTTCTTGGCGTCAGTGTTGCTCGGATCGGCGTACACGAGATGGTTCAGCACCTCGGCTACCCACCGATAATCGCCGTTGGCGAAGTCCTTCCTTGCCTTCTCCATCATGGCGTCGGCGCCGCCCATGTACTCGACGTACCGTATGCCCGCAGGTACACGAGGCAGACGATGGAGGGTTGCGGCATTCCCGTCGAACCAACCAAAGTGCTTCACATACGCAGACTTGACGTTGTGATTCATCGTTCCGTAATAGCCGCGAAGCGAAAAATCCTGTGCGAGCGCACCAGGAAGTTCGACCATCTCAGCAGCCTCAATCATGTCGTGGCCCTGATTGGCTCTGCGTACGGCCTGATCGTTGATGATCTTGTACGCGGCGGAGTGACGTTTGAGATGCTCATCAATGCGATCGGCACCCCACATCGGCCAGTGGTGCGGCGCATACATCACTTCAGCGACGCCGCCCCACTTCTCGCGCGCCTCACGCAGATACTTCGCCCAGTTGTACGAACTACGAACGGTCGTGCCACGCAACGAGTACACGTTGTGCATCGTGTATGTCGCATCCTCAGCAACTGTGAGTGCCTTGTACTTGGGAATGTAGAAGAACATCTCCGCAGGAGCTTCGGTGTCTGGTGCAAGTAAGAACTCGAACGCGAGACCATCGATCGTCTCGGTCTGACCGGTCTTCGTGATCAACACGGATGGTATCGCGAAGGTCGTATTGCCCTTCGATGTGTCAAGACCAAGACCGCTCGTCATGTTCCCCGTGGGACCGCGTTCGACGAGCATGCTGTACTGATACGCGGACATGCGTGCCTCGCGGTTGCCACCGACAACCGCTTCGTTGAGGGCAGCACCAGTGAACCCGACCGGGGCATACAGGTCTACCTTGCCAGATTCGACGTCAGCCGTTGTGGTGACCCCAAGGACACCGCCGTAATGATCAATGTGGCTGTGGGTAACGATGACCGCCACAACCGGGTTCTTCGGCCGGTGCTCGTAGTAGAGATCGAGCGCAGCCTTGGCCACTTCCTCACTCATGAGGGGGTCCATGACAATGACACCCGTGTCGCCCTCGATGAAGGTGACATTCGAGATATCCATGCCGCAAACCTGATAGATGCCATCTGTGACTTTGAACAGACCCGCGTTGCGATACATGATCTGGGCATCACGCCACAGGCTCGGATTAACGGTGGCGGGTGCAATCGCATCGCCTGCGAGGAAGTCGAAGTCCGGCAGGTTCCAGATGACATCGCCCTTAGCGTTCTTGACAACGCCGTTGTTGGGGAGCGGTGCGATGAACCCCTTCGTCGCATCCTCGAAACTCTGCCTATCAGAGAAATCCAACTCGTTCAGAACGTGTCGTTGTGCGTCCCTCGTTGCGTCTGTGGCACCTTTGCTCATGTTGCTCCCGTTCTTGTCCTTTGACGACTTGTCGAATTCTGATTCGATCTTCTTGACGATGTCGGCCATGAACACTCCTATCTGTATCTGTGCGCGGGTATCTGCCAACCGCGGCATGTGGTCGGCTGCTTACCCCCCATTCTACATCTCAGGTTGTCTCCCTCCTAGCCTGATTCGGCACGATTCCGACGGCGACCGCTCCGTCAGATGAGTCGTTATCACGGGGTAGCCTCGCATCGATGCCAAACAGACTTACCAACGCCACTTCTCCGTATCTGCTGCAACACAAGGACAATCCCGTCGACTGGTTCGAGTGGGGTGAAGAGGCATTCGCCGAGGCCAGCGGACGAGACGTTCCCGTGATCCTGTCCGTCGGATACTCCTCGTGCCACTGGTGCCACGTTATGGCCCATGAATCCTTCGAGGACGACGTGACAGCCGCCTACATGAACGAACACTTCGTCAATATCAAAGTCGACCGCGAGGAACGGCCCGATGTTGACAGCGTGTACATGGACGCCGTCACCGCTATGACAGGCCGAGGCGGTTGGCCGATGACCGTCTTCCTCACCCCCGATGCCAAACCGATCTTTGCGGGGACCTACTTCCCGAAGGAGACCTTCGGCCAACATCCTTCGTTCATGGATGTGATGGCGGCGGTACTCAATGCGTGGACAACGAACCGTCCGGGAGCACTCGAGCAGGCGGACCAGATCACGTCGACCATCACACAGACCGACACCAAGGTCGGATACCTCCCGACCACCGGGAACCTGGACCGCGCCGTAACGACGCTGTCGAACGTGTTCGACAGGAAACACGGTGGCTTCGGCCGTGCCCCGAAATTTCCACAGGAACCAACACTGGAATTCCTGATGCGGATGGCAGTGTTACGACCCGACAGCGAGAGCGGCATCCTCGCAACCTCAATGTTGACCCACGCATTGACCGCCATGGCAGACGGCGGCATCTACGACCACCTGGCCGGCGGGTTCGCCAGGTACTCGGTGGACAGCCAATGGATCATCCCCCACTTCGAGAAGATGCTTTACAACAACGCCCAACTTGCACGCCTCTATCTGCGTGCATGGCAGGTGACGGGGATCGACCGGTTCCGGGATGTGGCAGTCGAAGTGCTCGACTATCTCGACACAACGATGGCGGACCCCTCAGGAGGGCTCCACTCAGCCGAAGACGCCGACTCGGAGGGGGTCGAGGGCAAGTTCGCCGTATGGACATGGGACGAACTCGGCGAGATCCTCGGTGACGACAGGGAGATCGCTGCTTCGATCTACGGGACAACACCCGAGGGCAATTTCGAGGGTGCGAACAACCTGCACCGACTCAGGGACGTCAGCGCGGTCATGGAAGCGACGGGCCTCACCATTCCCGAAATCGCCGAGGCTCGCGTAGCGATCGACGAACGATTGCGCGCCATCAGACAGCACAGGATCGCACCGGGACGGGACGACAAGATCGTCACTGCCTGGAACGGCCTCGCCCTGCGTTCATTCGCCGAAGCGGCGGCGATCCTCGACGACGACCGGTACCTCCTTCGTGCGCGCTCCATTGCCACGTTCCTGGTGAACGAAGCATCGCCCGATGGCGCCCTCGTGAGGTCGTGGCGCGACAGGCCGGGACATGCCGCGTTCGCCGATGATCTGGCTGCGGTTGCGGTCGGGATGTACACGTTGTTCTCGGTCACTGGTGACGAGGGCTGGTACACCTTCGCAGAGACGTTGGTTGGGCAACTTCGCCGCGACTTCGCTGATTCCGAGGGCGGGTTCTTCGCGACCAGCGTCACCAACCATGAACTCATCTCGAGGCCGAAGAACGCCCAGGACAACCCCGCACCGTCTGACAACTCCCTTGCTATGGAGGCGCTCCAGATACATGCCGCACTCACAGGTGACCTCTCCGCGTTGGATGAACTCGAACGTACGATGAAGTTCCTCGCCCCCGACGCCCTCTCGAATCCGGCTTTCGGTGGGTATGCGCTCGCGATCTGGCTTACACACCAATCCGGCATGAAGGAGATCGCCATCGTCGGAACACCGGACCAACAGCAGTCTCTCTCGGGACCCATCTGGGGTCAGTTCCATCCAGACGTGATCATCGCTCCAGGTAACGGCGGACCCACCACCGTCCCCCTCCTCCTCGACCGCACCGCCGGCGAAGCCGGCTCCGCCTACGTCTGCCAGAACCTCACCTGCGACCTCCCCGTCCACACCCCCCAAGCCCTCGCCGACCGTCTCTAGGACTTTGGCGTAAACCAGGTGCATATCGGCGCCGGATATACGCCAAAGTCCTGGAAATCAAATCGGTTTCGTCGTTACGCTTGTGAGCATGGATCTCATCCGTCGATTCGAAGAGCCAAACCTCCGGCGCCCTGTTGGGATCATCGCGTTCGGTGGATGGAACGACGCGTGCGACGTTGCGTCAACAACGGCAGACTTCATCCTCGACGCCCACGAGAAGACGACGATTCTCGCCGAACTCGAATCTGACCCGTTCTATGACTTCCAACAACACCGCCCCACCATCGAGATCAGCGACGGCGTCACCCGGTCGATCACGTGGCCCAGGCTGCGCTTCACCGCACTTGAACGACCCGACGACGATCACGACATCGTCCTCGTATCTGGACCCGAACCCAATTTCAACTGGAAGACGTTTGCACGCAGCATCGTCGAAGTCCTTGACTCGTTCGGAGTAGAAGAGGTTCTGATGGTCGGCGCCTACGTTGGTGCCGTCAGCCACGGCACACCCATCGTGCTCTCTGGTGTCGGCTCGGACTCCGTCAGCGTCATCCGGAGTGGACTGAACTCTGCAAACTACTCTGGACCCACGGGGATCGTCGGCGTCGTTCAGGGTGCATGCAAGGAAGCTGGCATCCGGTCATTGTCGATGTGGGCTCCAACACCACCATATCTCAGCGGAAACCCCTTCCCGAAAGCGGTTCTTGCGCTCGTGGAGAAGATCTCGGACATCACCAACCTTCACATCGATACCGCAGAACTGATCACGGTTGATGCCGAATACACCCAGAAGGTGGACGATGCCATCGAGGATGCGGGTACGGACCTGGCCGACTATCTCGAAGAGATGGAGGGTTACGACGAACCCATCCTCGGTTCACTTCTCGGTAAGTCTGCACGATCGGACGACGGTCCACCGTCGATCCTCGATCCGGAGGATACCGACGGCCTCGTTGACGAGATCGTCAGGTTCCTCAACGGCGACGCCTGATCAGTGAGCTCCATCGAGATCGTCAAGTGGGTGCATCTGCTCGCCGCTGCTGTGTGGACGGGCGGCCTCATCACCCTTGGCTTCCTTGTCACGACGATTCGTGGCGCAACGGACGACGTTGAAGTTCTACGCGCAGTTGCCCGCCGGTTCAGCGTTTTGTCGTGGGCGGCGTTCGGTATCGCGATCATCACTGGAACATGGATGTACACAACGATCGATCTCCCGTGGAAGGACTTCTCCACCAAAGGCTCTCTGGTCATCCTGGCCGGTGGCCTCGCCCTGTTCCACCAACTCACAGCAAAGCGCTCGTCACCCGCTATGCGCGGCTTGATCCAGTTACTCATCCTCATCGCGAGCATCGGGATCTTCGGTGCTGCCGTCACCCTCATCTGACGCCCGCGGGCACGCTGCCTGATCCCTTGAACCACTTGTCCTTGACCGGTGAGAACTCGAAGCAGCCCACCGCGTTCACAGCTCTGGAGAACCAACTACGCTCATCTGATATGGATCCTGAGAGAGCACGAAGGAAGTTGCTTGCGCTGCTGCCAGCGGTCGCTGACGGGATACGGCGAGAAGCAGACAGAATCTCGCGCGAGAACTTCTGTGACTGCAACGCTGGCGATGTCTACATGGTCGCGATGATCCACTGGGACCATGACGGATCAGCTCGCCCATCTGACCTCATAGGATCCATCTACACAACATCGGCCGGTGTCACTGGAAGCCTCAAACGACTTGAGGCAGCGGGCTACGTCGAGCGACGAAAGACCCCAAAGGACGGGCGGGTCTATCTCGCAGTCGTCACCGAGGCGGGCCGAAGGACGGTCGAGTCCGCGGCGCCAGCGTTCAACAACCTTGCATCAACGGTCACCGCCGGCCTCGACGACAGCGACATCGAACGCTTGAGCACCATGGCTGAGCGATACCTCGCGACAACGCTCGGGGGCTGAGGGGACCGGCGGACAGGGGCTGGATGTTCCAGAGTATTCAGTTCACAGT
>JAMBLL010000159.1 GCA_023336765.1 Actinomycetes bacterium
ACCACGTAAAACGCTTGACTGGGACACACCAGCCGAGCGATTCAACCTACTCGTCGCGGCCACCGCTTGAAACCAAGGCGCCTATTGACGCCAAAACCCGGCGAGTCGGATGTCGACAGTTGTAGCGCCCTCGATCACGTGGGCGGCGGTCAGGATCAAACCGTCAGCGCTGTAGATAACACCTGATCCCAGGCCGGATTCCGTCTCGATCTGTACGACCGATGGGGCTGCGATCGCTGCCGCAGTGGCAACTTCGCTGAGTTGAGTTCTGGCGGACACGGCTGTGATGGGGCCCGCAACTGTGGCATCTGGCGACTCGGTTGTAGACCGAGCGATCACAAAGCCAGCGATGAGGGCGACGACGGCCAAAGCAAGCGCAGCGATGATCCTCGTGTAGCTCCTGGGCTGGGGAGCGCCGACGTCTACAGGGCTGGGTGGCTGACGCTCGCCGGCCTGCGGGAAGAATTCGGCCTGGTGGCCGGAAGTGCGCTGTTCCAGATCGATCGACATTGTCTGACGTCCCCTAGTTTGCTGCCAACGACAACGACTCGCGAATCGTCGGCGCAAGGACAATGGCGTGTAGGTGACTCTTGGCATGATGCGTCGGTGTGACCGGGTCTGGCGAGCATCGCTGTGACCAGGGTTTGGGCCGTGCCTCTCCGTCTGTTGTCCTGTGTTCGCGGCATAGGTTCGTGACCGTGCCATCATCGGCCCATGACCCAGGGCCGCTTCGTACAGAGCTTCCGTTCCGTGAAGTCGGCCGCTATTGCCGGGGTGATCTACTCGATCCTCGCAACTGCAGCGCTCCTTCTTCTGCGAGGCCTCCCGGCAGCAGGAGAATCGGGTACCACCCCAACTGCCTGGATTGAAGATCCGGTCAATCAGGCCGCACTCATTGTCGGGCTGAACCTCGCTTCGATCTCGTCTGTGGCATTCCTTTGGTTCGTTGCGGTGATACGGAAACGAATGGGCGACAAGGAGGACAAGTTCTTCTCCATCGTGTTCCTAGGTTCGGCTCTTGTGTACATCGGGATCTGGCTTGTGGCTGCCGCCTCGATCGCCTCGATCGCCGTTGCCTATCAACGATTCGACAACGCGTCGGTCAGCACAGAATCGGTAACGTTCCTGCTCGGATTCTCGGAGGCTCTCATTCTCGTCGTGGGACCACGGTTGCAAGGTGTGTTCATCCTGAGCACGTCCACGTTGATCCTTCGCACGGAGATGCTCCCGAAGTGGCTGGCCTATCTCGGTTACGCGGCCGGTTTGGTCCTGACGGTGATCCCGATGATCTCCCAGCCAGTCGGGCTCGGATTCCCTCTCTGGGTGCTCGTCGTCAGTGTGACGATCCTGATCGCCAAGAGCAAGCAGAACGACAACGAGTAGCGGTCTTTCGCCGCACTGTCCGTCGTGATCTGACACCGCCTATGACAGTTCCTTCACCGTGTCGGGGACTAAATCCGGGATGGTCCGCGTTGCATCGTCCAAGACACCCTCACCACCTCATAGCGAATCCTCGGACGGGACATAACCGACCGCCATGAGTCACCCTGTCGCTCTCACCACCTGAAACCAGGCACAACATATCGCTTGAATCGGCGCCAGACTCCTGATGGCGCAGCCTTGAGAGCGCTACTCTGTTGACGTGACGACGCTTCCGGCACGAACTGCGACGCCCGGCGATGGCCAGACCAATCGCGCGGAGCGACTTGGTGCTCTCGCGAGCACGCTCGTTGATAGTGGACGGTTCGTCCCGGGACTGACCGTCGATGAGTCGGGACGAGGCCGATCGTGGTGGTGGCCTATGCCTGCCAGTTCTGACCGTCAGGAGTTGCTTTCGCTGCTCGATGGTGACGACATCGACGACCACAGGCGCCTTGCCAGCGAGTTGAGCGACCTCGTCGACTCCAAGGTACGTTCCAGGCTTGTACATGCAGGCACGCTGTTGACGCCGCGTCGCCCTGGTCGAAAGCCTGTTCCCGAGAGTTGGCTCAACGCACTGGTGGCACGCGATCCGTGGATGGCATCCTCGCTCAACCCAGATCGTGTTCGTGCACTTGCCATGGAGGTTGCCTCATGGGTTGGATCAGGCGTTCCCGCTACCGGTCGTGTTCGTCTGTGTCTCCGCTTTCTTGCTCCCGATGTCGACCGCGATACTGATCCTGGTGGTGTCACCCAGCCGACCCTGACCGATGAGTTGGTCAGTGTGGACCGCAACGATCTGGACCGATCGAGTAACTCCGATGCCTGGGCGATCGAACTCCTTCTCCAGGACACCGAGGAACCGAGCGTGATCGTCTCCATCTCACAACTGTGGGACGGAACAGCCAACATGGGCGATGACGCGGTTGAGGACGTGTTGCGCGCTCTGGGCCATGTCGATCGGATCGCCCCTGAGCTTGGTGACCTGCTCGACAGTGCAAGGCCGGTGTGGTCAGAGGTCGGCACATCCACGGCTGTGGACCTACTCCAGTACCGGCTTGGGGCGTTCGGCGATGCAGGCATTGCGGTGCTGCTGCCGACATGGTGGACAAAACGCAGGCGCATCAGCTTGCGGATGCGGGCTCGCAGCGCCACGCCGTCCCCGGAAGCGGCCGTTGCACAGGGTCTGGGGATCGACGAACTTGTGAAGTTCCGATGGGAGGCGGCGCTCGGTGGTGTGCGCCTCACGAAGCGGGATCTGGCTCAGCTTCAGGCAGAGGCAACGGACAAGCACACCATCGTACGATTTCGCGGCGAATGGGTCGAGATCACCACCGATTCCCTTGCTGACCTCACGGAGAGGATCGGGAAGACCGAGGATGCGTCCGTTGCGGACATGCTCAAGGCGTCACTTGGCCTCAGCGACGTGGACGCACCCCCAGATGTCGACATCGAAGGAGTCGTCGCAACCGGGTGGCTGGGCGATCTCCTCGACGACGCGCTCCATGCCACCGTTGAACCGGTTCCGACACCAGGCGACTTCAGAGGCGAACTTCGGCCCTATCAGGAGCGCGGCGTCGGCTGGCTCGGGTTCCTGGGGCGTCTTGGCCTGGGTGCCTGTCTCGCTGACGACATGGGTCTTGGTAAGACCGCCCAGGTGATCGCCGAACTCCTCGATGGTGACGACACCGGGCCGACGCTGGTCGTCTGCCCGGTGTCCGTACTCGGCAACTGGAGGTCCGAACTCGAGCGTTTCGCCCCCGGGTTGACGGTACTCGTCCACCATGGCTCTGGCCGCAATCTCGATCACGAAGACTCATTCGCTGAGCGCGCCGAATCTCACGACGTTGTCCTCACGACGTACTCCCTCATCGCGCGAGATGCCGAGGATCTTGGTGCGTTGAAGTGGGGCCGTCTGGTGCTCGACGAAGCCCAGGCGGTCAAGAACCCGGGCGCCAAGCAGACGAGGGCTGTCGGTAGGTTGCGCTCTGACCGCAGGATCGCCCTAACAGGAACACCGGTCGAGAACAGGCTCTCCGAGCTGTGGTCGATCATGCACATTCTCAACCCCGGCCTGCTCGGGAGTGCGACCGCATTCCGGCAACGATACGCGATCCCTATCGAACGAGACCACGATGATGGGGCCACCGAGGATCTACTCCGCCTGACCCGTCCGTTCATCCTTCGGCGGCTCAAGAGCGACCGGTCGATCATCTCGGATCTACCGGACAAGATCGAGACTACCGACCACTGTCCGTTGACCCGCGAGCAGGCCACGCTGTATCGGGCCGTCGTGGATGACATGATCGCCGATACTGACCTGGCCGACGGTATGAAACGCAGGGGGCTCGTCCTGTCGGGACTCATGCGACTCAAACAGATATGCAACCACCCCGCCCATTACCTCGGGGACGGTTCCTCACTCGCGGGACGGTCCGGCAAACTGACCCGTGTCGAGGAGTTGCTCGACGAACTCATCAGCGCTGGCGACAAAGCCTTGTGTTTCACCCAGTTCCGACAATGGGGCGATGCTCTCGGGCCGTATCTCGAACAACGCCTCGGCGTGGAAGTTGCTTGGCTCCACGGCGGGGTCCCGCGGGCGAAGCGAGAGGCCATGATCGAGAGTTTTGAGGATCCCGACGGGCCACGCATCTTCCTGATATCGCTCAAAGCCGGCGGCACAGGACTCAACCTCACAGCAGCTTCGCACGTGATCCATCTCGACAGATGGTGGAATCCAGCGGTCGAGGACCAGGCGACGGATCGCGCGTACCGCATCGGCCAGCAGCGCAACGTCTTCGTCCATAAGCTTGTCAGTGCGGGAACGGTGGAGGAACGGATCGACGCGATGATCACAGCCAAGCGTCAACTCGCTGACCGGGTTCTTGGGTCAGGTGAGGAGTGGGTAACTGAACTATCGACCGATGAACTCCGTGACCTGGTGGCCCTGAGGCACACCGACCTCGACAACGGCGATGAGGAGTCGTCGGTCATCAGGTCGTCGCCGAGATCAGGAAGACGCTGATGCCGAGTCGACGATGGGGCGACTCGTGGCAGCGATTCGCTGAGTCGAGACCAATCCCGGTTGACGACGGAGTCACCACGAGCAAGGCCCGGGGTGCCATGGCTGAACAGTGGTGGTCGAAGCGATTCGTCGAAGTACTCGACACGTACGGGCTCGGCGGCCGGATGCAGCGGGGAAGGAGATACGCCAGGACAGGTCAGCTGCGCAGTTTCGTCGTGGCGCCGGGAGAACTCCGCGCCGAGGTTCAGGGGTCGCGCAGAACGCCGTACCAGGTGATCGTTCGTGCCCCAGCTACTTCGGACGCCCAATGGGAGCAAGTCGATGCCGCGTTGGCGTCCCGGCTCAAGTTCGCTGCCAGGCTCCTCGCAGGTGAGGTTCCAGGAGAACTCGAGGAGGTGTTCGCGAACGTCGGGGTGCCGTTGTTGCCGAAACGCTGGAGCGACGTGGTGGCGCGATGCACCTGCCCTGATGATGCGAACCCTTGCAAACACATCGCAGCGACGTTGTACGTGTTCGCAGACAAACTCGACAGCGACCCTTGGCTGTTACTCGAGTGGCGAGGGAGAACCCGGGAGCAGATCCTTGGTCCGCTACTGCCACGGGGGATCGCTGCTGCCGATGCTGATGGAGGGCCCGCTGTTGAGCACCCGGATCCAGTGCATGATGTGGCGCCGTGGTGGCCACTGGATCCACGCCGGCAGCACCCCCTGGTTGGTGCTCGTCCTGTGACGAACGCAACAGGTAGGCTCCTCGATGTGGACCCTCCCGAGCCTCCCGAGATCATCCTGGGCAGGCTTGAGAATCTCGGGACCGAGGTAAAGAGCACACCCGTAGCGGAACTTCTCCAAGAGGCCTACCGGGTGGTGACCACAGACCCCTCGGACTGAACCGGTCGCCCCGCATCGCGGTCACAGGCCCTCCGCGTCCCGCATTCCGCCCTCCGCATTCGGAGAACGAAAAGCGGAGAGTATGTTCAGATGACGGCTGTCAGCTGGCAGTCGAGAGGTTGATCGACCAGGCTGCGACGTCGTTGGCAATGGTTGTGATGATGTCGGCCGATACGGAGTCCAGGTCCGCGAGGATCGCGACACTTCCCTCCAGACGATGGTCCAGTTGCGAGAGCCGGGGTGCAAAGGCGTTCGCTGCTCTCTGTGCGTCGAACGGACCTGAGGGGAGGGGTTCGAACAGGAGGTCCCGGTAGACAGCCCCAACGGTTCCGTCAGGTGCTACTCCGAGATCGCTGAGCCGTTGTGCGACCGCTTCTGAGCCTGCCCTGACGAGGGCATCGAGGTCGGTGAGTTGCGTTCGCAGCTCAGGTTCGTCGAAGAGGTTCCAGCGGAGGTGCTGGATCTGGAGTGTCAGGTCGATCAGGTCGATCAGCGTCATCTGCAGCCGATACCCGGCACCTATGGCGCGGTCAGCGGCCCGTTCGAAGGTCCCTTCGTCCAGTGAGGCGTTCATCTTCGTGAACTCGGTGTTGCTGTCCTGCGTGCTGATACTGGGCATCGTAGCGGGCTGGTTTCCACTCGCAACTCCGGGATGGGAACAACGGCTCTCACACGCGTGTGGCCCACTCCTCCTTGCACTGAGGGATGGATGGGGAGATACTGGAAGAGGAGAACCGAAAAGAAGGTGACGTGTATGTTGGAGATTACGGAGCACGCGAAGGTTTTCACCGCTCACGACAAGTACCTCGGCAAGGTCGACCGCATCGTTATCGACCCGATCACGAGGATGGTGAGCCACATCGTCGTACACAAAGGGATTCTCCTTCGTGAGGACAAGGTCATTCCCATGGAGAACGTTACGACCGCAACGGAGGAGCGTATCAATCTCAAGAGGGGGAGCCACGTCGAGGACTTCCCATCGTTCATCGAGCAGCATTATTTGATGCTCGATGAGGCTGGCGACGAGACCGAAGCCAGCCGGGATCCAGATCAACCGCAGGGACCATCGAGTGTTCCGTTCGTTTGGTACGGGCCGTACGGGATCGGGGCGACCATGTTCGAGAGTTCGATGCGCACGGTGACGGAGAAGAACATACCTGAGCGGGCTGTTGCCCTGGAACCAGGTGCGATGGTCTGTGCGCTTGGCCGTACGAAGGTCGGTGAGCTGGAGGAGGTCATTACGACTGATTCAGGCATGGCTACACACATCGTCGTCACCATGAGTGACACGAGCCTTGACCGCAAGGCGATCCCGATGCACTGGGTCGACGAGATCTCAAAGAACGAGATCCATCTTGGTGTCACGCCATGGATGATCGAGGCGGTAGGACCGTACGACCCGAGTCTGTCGCCGATAGCTGGCTGAAAGCTTCGTGGCCGCATCGTTCACAGCGACCGTCGGAGGTGCACTCTAGACGGTGCTTGTAAGTTGAGAAATCGGGTCGCGCCCCCTTTACCGCGAGTGACTGTTTTGATAGAATCAGGGGGAGCCATCTGCGGGAAGGGTCCTCCATGGGAGTCCGTCCGATCACGAAACCAGGCTCCTTCTTGGTCTCACCCAATCTCGTTGACTACGAGGCCGCGCGCGAGTCGTTCACATGGGGAGATGCAGGTGAACAACTCGACGGATTGGGCGACGGGATGATCAACCTTGCCCACGAGGCGGTCGACCGCCACGCCCACGGATCCTTGAAGGATCATGTCGCGCTCCGTTGGATGTCGAAGAGCGGTGATGTACGCGACTTGACGTACGGGGATCTCTCGGAAGAAACATCGAGGTTCGCATCTGCACTTCGCTCCCTCGGCGTCGGACGCGGCGACAGCGTGTTCGCGCTCTCGAGCCGGGTCCCTGAGCTCTACATTGCTGCACTCGGCTGTATCAAGAACGGGAGCGTCTTTGCTCCGTTGTTCTCGGCCTTTGGCCCCGAACCGATCGAGACAAGGATGGTGATGGGTCACGGCAAGGTCCTCGTCACGACCGAGCGGCTGTACAAACGCAAGATCATCCCCATTCTCGACCGTCTGCCGGACCTCGAACATGTGATCATCGTGAGCCAGCCAGGGAGACCCCCGATCCCCGGCACCATCGACTTCGACCACTTCATGGCCAGCGGAGACCCCGACACACCGGCGGAGGCCATGGATCGCGAGGATGCAGCCCTTCTGCATTTCACCAGCGGCACGACAGGCACGCCAAAGGGAGCGATCCACGTCCACGGTGCTGTTCTTCACCATTGGGCATCGGCGTACTTTGCGCTCGATCTGCACCCCGGCGACATCTTCTGGTGCACTGCAGACCCCGGGTGGGTCACGGGTACGTCCTACGGGATCATCGCACCCTTTGTCCACGGCGTGACGAACGTCGTCGATGAGGGAGACTTCGATGCCGACCGCTGGTACGGGATCATTCAGGATCTTGCGGTGACGGTCTGGTACACGGCTCCGACGGCGATACGGATGCTCATGAAGGCGGGAGACGACATCCCTGACGAGTACGATCTCTCGTCCCTGCGTTTCATTGCATCTGTTGGTGAACCGCTCAACCCCGAGGGTGTGTACTGGGGGGAGCGGGTCCTCGGCCTTGCGATCCACGACAACTGGTGGCAGACCGAGACCGGCGGAATCATGATCGCCAATTACCAGGCGAGCGAGATCAGGCCCGGGTCGATGGGACGACCGCTCCCTGGTGTCGAAGCGAGCATCCTTGCGCTCAATGATCACGGCGATCTCATCCTGACCGACGATGGGTCGGCTGTGGAGATCCTCGAACCGCTGGTCGAGGGCGAACTTGCGCTTCGGCCCGGGTGGCCAGCGATGTTCCGCGGGTACCTTGGCATGGATGAGCGGTACAAGGACTGTTTCCGTGGCGGTTGGTACTGCACCGGTGACCGGGCTGAACGAGATGCTGACGGCTACTTCTGGTTCATCGGTCGTGGAGATGATGTCATCAAGTCTGCCGGGCACCTCATCGGGCCTTTCGAAGTGGAATCGGCGCTCGTTGCCCATCCAGCAGTCGCTGAGGCCGGAGTTATTGGCGTGCCGAACGAGGTCGCTGGAGAGATAGTGAAGGCCTTCGTATCCCTTCATCATGGCTACGAATGGTCCAGCGATCTCGAGCGAGAACTCAAGGCGTGGACGCGGAAGCGCCTCGGCGCATCCGTCGCTCCGAGGGAGATCGAGTACGAACCCGACCTCCCGCACACCCGTTCGGGCAAGATCATGCGGCGCCTGCTCAAGGCGACAGAGCTCGGACTGCCCACCGGTGACCTATCCAGTCTCGAACAGGAGGAGACCGACCATGAAGGACCCTGACCAACCCCGTCGCCTCCTCAAACAGATGGTGATGATCCGGCGCTTCGAGGAGAAGTGTGCTGAGCTGTACCAGGTTGAGAAGATCCGCGGATTCCTCCACCTGTACATCGGTGAGGAAGCTGTGGCAACGGGAGTGATCGACACGCTCGAAGCTGGAGATGCCGTTGTTGCAACGTACCGCGAGCACGGCCATGCCCTCGCCCTTGGTGTGGAGCCAGGGCGGATTCTGGCTGAGATGTACGGAAAGGCCGAAGGGGTCAGCATGGGCCGTGGCGGGTCGATGCATCTGTTCGATGCCGATACGCGCCTCTTTGGTGGGAATGCGATCGTCGGCGGAGGACTCCCCGTTGCCGTCGGCCTTGCACTCGCGGACAAGCTCAAGGGGAATGACCGGGTGACTGCGGTCTTCTTTGGCGAAGGTGCCGTTGCAGAGGGTGAGTTCCACGAGTCGATGAACCTCGCAGCGCTCTGGCGCCTACCGGTTCTCTTCTGCTGCGAGAACAACCTGTACGCCATGGGGACCGCCCTCAACCGTGCCCAGACACAGATGCGTATCACACTCAAGGCATCCGCATACGAGATGCCAGCGTGGGAGGTCGATGGTATGGACGTCCTCGCTGTTTCACAAGCCGCTACGAGGGCGGTCGAATCGATTCGTGGTGGTGCCGGCCCGCACTTCCTCGAACTCCGCACGTACCGCTTCCGGGCCCACTCCATGTTCGATCCCGAGTTGTACCGCGACAAGGACGAGGTCAACAAGTGGAAACTCCGCGATCCGATAGAGACATTCCGCACGATGCTCGAGGCCGACGCGATCGTCACCAGTGACGAATTTGCCGCCATCGAGGCTGAGGTAGCGGTTGAGATCGATGCAGCTGTTGCGTTCGCCGAGGCGGGAACCCTGGAACCGATCCACGATCTGACACGTTTCGTGCACTCGGAGGAGGTGGCCAGATGACTGTTACTGAACCCAGGCACGCAACTGTGACGATGACCTACAGGGAAGCGGTGAGGGAGGGGATCCGTGACGCCATTGCAAGCGACGACCGTGTGTTCCTCATGGGTGAGGACGTCGGTCGATACGGGGGCTGCTACGCAGTGTCCAAGGGCCTCTTCGATGAGTTCGGTGACGAACGGATACGTGACACGCCTCTGTCAGAGTCCGGTTTCGTCGGTGCAGGCATCGGAGCAGCGCTGGGAGGGATGAGACCCATCGTCGAGGTGATGACGGTCAACTTCGCCTTGCTCGCCCTTGATCAGATCGTGAACACCGCTGCACTGTATCTGCACATGTCCGGTGGGCAGTTCAACGTGCCGATAGTCATCAGGATGGTCACAGGCGCAGGTCGCCAACTCGGAGCACAGCATTCGCACTCCCTGGAGGGGTGGTTCGCCCACGTGCCAGGTCTCAAGGTCGTCGCACCAGCAACGATCGAGGACGCCCGCTGGATGCTGGCGTCTGCTCTTGTTGACCCTGACCCAGTGATCATCTTCGAACACGCAGCACTCTATGGATCCTCTGGGGAGGTGTCTGCTGACTCGGGGCCGGTGGACATCAACAGCGCACGCATACGACGCCGCGGTGATGACGTGTCGATCATCACCCACGGCGGCAGTCTGGCAAAGGCGCTCACCGCAGCCGACGAACTCGATGCCCTGGGAATCTCTACAGAGGTTCTGGATCTCCGATCGCTGCGACCTCTCGACACAGCCGCGATCCTCGACACTGTGGCCCACACACATCGGCTCGTGATCGTCGACGAGGGGTGGAAGAGCGTTGGCCTTTCGGCGGAGATACTCGCCAGGGTCTCCGAGGACGCACTGTGGGAACTGGACGCTCCCGTCATGAGGGTCTGTGCGGTCGAGGTCCCCATACCGTACGCCATGCACATGGAGCAGGCTGCGCTTCCTCAGGTTGCCGACATCGTTGCGGCGGTCCACAAGGTACTCGACCGATGATCGAGTTCAAACTCCCATCGCTTGGTGCAGACATGGACGAAGGCATGCTGGTTGCCTGGCTGATCGCCCCCGGCGACACCGTGGAACGTGGCCAGGTGGTTGCGGAGGTGGAGACGGACAAGGGCATCATCGAAGTGGAGTGCTGGGAGGACGGGTACGTCGATCGACTGCTGTTTGAACCGAGCTCGACGAAGCTCTCTGTCGGGACACCGATCGCGGTGCTGCGGTCACCCGGCGAAGCTGCGCCTGATGAACGCGTTGGGGCGGCCGATGTAGTGGATCGGGCAGTCGCTGAGCCAGACATCGCCGAGGATGAAGATGCTGTCGCGGTCGCTTCGGCTTCGCCACCGATCAGGCACCTTGCCCACGAACTTGGCGTGGATATCGGGCGTCTTGAGCGGACTGGGGGAGAGGTCACACGAGATGAGGTCCGTCGTGCCGCAGAGCCTGTGGACGTGACCGTTGCCGCTGCCGTTGTCGACGAGCGGCCACGCGTCACGCCTCGTGCACGACGCAACGCTCTCGATCGTGGCATCGACCTTGGAGCGATCAGGCCATCTCGCAGCGACGGGCTGATCGTGGCTCGAGACCTTCCACCCGATGAAGACACCCCTAGAGAGACCCATGATCCGCGCCAGGCGATGCGGAGAGCTATAGCGCGCTCGATGGAGCGGTCCAAGAGGGAGATCCCCCACTACTACCTTGGCGATCAGATCGACCTCGAGGTGGCGATGCGCTGGCTCGATGAGGTGAACGATGACCGGTCGCTGACGACGCGGATCCTCCCCGCAGCGCTTCTTCTGCGTGCTGTTACGGCGGCGCTGGGTGAGATCCCAGACCTCAACGGGCATTGGGTCGATGGCGCGTTCATCCAGAGTGACAAGATTCATCTGGGAGTGGCGGTGTCCCTGCGTACGGGTGGCCTTGTCGCCCCGGCCATTCTCGATGCCGGCAGGCTAAGCCTTGACGAGATCATGGTGTCGCTCACCGATCTGGTCGCAAGAGCCCGGTCCGGACGGTTACGTAGTTCGGAGATGTCAGACGCAACCGTCACTGTTACCAGCCTTGGTGATCGTGGCGTTGATACCGTGTTCCCGATCATCGTTCCTCCTCAGGTGGCAATGGTCGGTCTCGGAAAGATCGCGCAACGCCCCGTGGTTGTTGACGGGGATGTGGTCGCCCACACAGTTGTCGAAGCATCGCTTACAGCCGACCACAGGGTCACCGACGGTCACCGAGGTGGCCTCTTCCTGCTCGCACTCGACCGTCTACTCCAGGAGCCAGAGAGCCTATGACCACAGACGAAGCCAAACAGATCATCTTCGACGTCCTGTTGCTGGTCGCCCCGGAGGTCTCGGCTGATGAGATCGAACACGATGTCGACCTGTCCGAGCAACTCGACCTCGACTCGATGGACTATCTCAACTGGCTGATCGGAATCAGCGAGACGACAGGTATCGAGATCCCCCAACGCGATGCCTCATGCTTCCTCACCATCGACGGTGCAGCGTCGTACCTGACAACCCCCACCAAACCCTGACGCTCCAGGACTTTGGCGTCCAGAACCGCAAGATATTGCG
>JAMBLL010000160.1 GCA_023336765.1 Actinomycetes bacterium
ACTGCTGGTGTCTCTTTTGGTTCAGAGTTGTGATACGTCGTACGTACGTCGTACTACTGCTGGTGTCTCTTTTGGTTCAGAGTCGTGATACGTCGTACGTACGTCGTACTACTGGCTGATGTCTCCTCGATCCTGACCGGACCCCGCGCATTTCCGAAGAGCTGTCAGAATCTCTATCGGGTGACGTGCGAGCGTCATGTCGATCCGAGTCACATGCTGCTCTTCGTCGCCGTCACGACATTTGGAATGTCCGTTGCAACGTGGCATCGTTGTTGATGCATGATGGATTCGACCACTCGTATCGGTATCGTCGCGATCGTTCTTGGAGCCGTCGTCGGCCTGGGTGTGACGGGTGTTCTCCTCACCAGGACAGCCGACACAGAAACCTCCGTGACCATTGCGGCAACACCTGAGGTCCAACGAACCGTTGACATCGGTGCGGTGTACAACCCTGTCAAGGAGGGGGAGACCCTGCCCGAGGGCTTCCGCCAGCTACTTGCCAGGGATCAGATCGAACCGGTCTACGATCCGCAATATACCTCCCAGGATCAGGTCGACTGGCCCGATGGCATGCTGATCCTCGGTGTTGAGGGCACCGCGACGCAGAAGGCGTACCCGATCACCCACCTCAACCAGCGCGAGATGGTCATCGACGAACTCGATGGGGAACCGATCCTCGTCAGCTGGTGACCGCGCTGCGGAACGGCGATAGTTCATCGCCGAGAACTTGATGGGGAGCCGATCCTCCTCGGTAACCAGGGCGCCCTGTGGGGTGATGCGATGACCTGGTGGGACCACGAAACGGGTTCGATTTGGAGTCAACCTTTGGGTGAGGCGATCATCGGGCCCCTCAAGGGGAGCACGCTCGATGTCATACCGTCGACGCTGACGACGTGGGAGGCGTGGCGGACCGCCCACCCGGACACGCTTGCCCTCGACGTACACGCATGGAGGACTGCTTTCGACCTCGCTGACATGGCGATCATCACCGACTTTGGTACCGAGAGCGTTGCCTACTCGGTTCCGCGCCTGCGTGAGGTCGGCCTTGTCAATGATGTTGTTGCGGGTGTGGAGGTGGCTGTTGTGATAGATCCGGAGAACCCGCAACGCTGGGTTGTGCTGTCTCGCCGTCTCGATGACCGTGTTGTCGAACTCGAACTGACCTCGGACGGCCTGCTCGACCCTGTATCAGGGACGATCTTCGACCCGTTCCTCGGTCGCGGACTCTCGGGCCCATTGTCTGACCAGACGCTGGACCAACTCCCGGCGTTCACAGCGTTCCGCGAGGACTACCCAACGTTCTTCCCCAACGGGCGGGTCTGGCCCTAGCGGGCTCGAACGCGACGGGCGTTCTCGCAAGCTGCGAGGTGCAACATCGGTCGACCCCAATCGTTAGACAGTATGTATGCTAGAGTGGACACTATGTCCACATCTTATGGAGGTTCGATGGCGACGAAAGGTTCTCGTCCTGTGATCGAAGCAAAGAACCTGCGCAAGACGTTCGGTTCGGTCGAAGCCGTGAAGGACATCAGTTTCGAGGTCGAGCCTGGGCAAGTACTGGGACTTCTCGGTCCGAATGGCGCAGGCAAGACCACGACAATCAACATGATCAGCACGCTGCTCCAGATCGATTCAGGAGAAGCGACAGTTGGTGGCTTTGACGTCCAGAGCCAGCCGGACGTTGTTCGGCAGTTGATCGGGCTCGCTGGTCAGTCGGCTGCGGTCGATGAGAAGCTGACCGCGCGTGAGAACCTGGAACTGTTCGGTCGCCTATACAAGATCCCACGTGTCGAACGTCGGCAGCGAATCGAGGAACTGATCGAGCGATTCGGCTTGAGCGACTTTGCAGATCGACCAGCGAGCACATATTCGGGTGGCGAGAGACGAAGGCTCGATGTTGTTGCGGCTCTTGTTGCTGACCC
>JAMBLL010000161.1 GCA_023336765.1 Actinomycetes bacterium
AGCCAGGTGAAACCGTCGGGGTTCGTCCAAATGGGGTTGTAAACGCGGGTGAAATAGACATCAAGCTTCGCCCTCTCCTCCTTGAGGAAGTGTGGGAGCAGGATCGACATCTCGTGATACGCCAGCGGGTATTCCTTGGGCCAAAGCAACTCGTTCCAACGGCTGTGCGGTGGCGGCATGTTCCAATGCTGCGGCTTGAATTTGACCCATCCAGACGGAGAGAGGCCACCTTTTGTACCGACCGAACCGGTGAGGACATGGAGGAACTGGAGTGTCCTCGCACCCTGCCAACCGTGTAAGTTCCCAGACCCAACAGACCGCCACGTATGGGAGGAGAACGCATGGCCTGCGGCTGCGATATGGCGGGCGACCTCTTCGATCTGGCCAGGCTGAAGCCCGCACTCAGTGGTCGCCCACTCCGGCGTGTACCCGGAGTACTCCTCCTTGAGGACCTCTACGAACTCGCGATACGTCTGAGGTCTGCCCGGGTACCGCTGTGCCAGGGAGTCCTTCCAGTTGACCCACCGCTCCAGGAACTCGTGGTCGACGGCGTCCCATTCGAGAAGGAGGTGAGCGATCGATAGCAGCATCGCAGGCTCCGTACCTGGCCAGCACGAAAGCCAGTAATCGGACATCGAAGCGGTGTTGGAGAGCCTCGGGTCGACAGTGGCGATCTTCGCACCGGCCTGCTTGGCCTCCATGATCCGCTGGGCGTGCGGGTTGAAGTAGTGGCCCGTCTCGAGATGGGATGACAGTAGGAGGATGAACTTCGCGTTCGCGAAGTCGGCAGACGGCCTGTCGTACCCGGACCACATGGCATACCCGACCCGTGCTCCGGACGAGCAGATATTCGTATGGCTGTTGTGGCCATCGACACCCCAGGCCTTGAGGGTGCGGTCCATGAACCCGTCCTCACCCGGGCGGCCGACGTGGTACATGATCTCGTCGTTGCGATCCTCCCGAATGGCCTTGCCCATGCGAGATCCGATATCTGAGAGCGCTTCCTCCCACGTGACCCGCTCCCACTCTCCAGAGCCCCGCTCGCCAACACGACGGAGCGGGTGGAGAATACGCTCGGGGTCGTGGACCTGGTTGATCGTTGCGGGGCCCTTGGCGCAGTTACGCCCCCGGGAGCCAGGGTGCTCGGGGTTGCCCTCGAACCGCTGAATCTCGCCGGAGTCCTTGTCGACGTAGGCCAGCAGGCCACATGCAGACTCACAGTTGAAACAGGTTGTCGGTATGAGCCTGTAATGGTTCTCGACCCGTTCGGGCCATGCTTTGGCGTCGTACTCGGTCCAGTCATCCCAGCGGTCCACAGGCGGGTAGCTGGTCAGTTCACCGACAGGCACGATGCGGGGAAGATCCTTGTTCGTTGTCATGTGTACCTCATGTCATCGCAACCTCATGTCAACGGCACGCTTTGTCCAGCCTTCACGAACGCATCGTCGACCATCCACACACCGATCATCGCAGCCAACCCTGCGGCAGCACCGATCACCGGAGGCGTGCCGAGGAGAACCGCAACAGCAGAGATCGTCGGCGATATGACGCAGAACACGAGGCCGATCCAGTACTCGAACGCAAAGGCACCTCTGGTCATGTGGTGATAAGCAACCGCGGCGTCCGGGCCATGTTTCTGCCCAGCTTCGAGAAGTGCCAAGACGCCGAGGGCGACGGCTCCTATGAGCATCGTCCATGTGAACGCCGCGGTGCCGAGGGCGAGATTGTTCGACGAGAAGGAGCCAGTCCTTTCGAGTTCTGCCGTGGTTTCGGACAGGAGCGAGAAGATGAGCGAGATACCTCCGCCAACGGCGAACGCGGCGGCGATCATGTGCCACACCAGCAACGGGCCGTTCCATAGCTGTCTACCTCTCGCCTGACCGAACAGGAATGCCGTATACCCGGCAGTAGCGAGGCCGATGATGGCGGATAACCAGATCGCTCCTTTGACGATCCCTTCCTGCTCGAAGGCACCAGCAAGGAACCAAACGGCGAACGCGAACGCCTGGGCGGTGAGGATCCACGACCCGCGCACCAGCCACGATGAAGGGTTGCCCCTGGTCAGCAGGTAGTAGAAACGGTCCGGGCGCTTGAGATCCCAGACGAGGAGTACCCCGGTCAGTAGAAGAAGTACCCCACCGAGGAAGGGCGCAGTGACCCGCATCCACATCGATTCGATCGCGACGCCGAAAAGGACGGCGACAAGCGCCGCGATGGCGATACCTGCAGAGATCGCCTTGGTCAGGAAGTAACTCGACACCCGCCAGCCCCATGGCATCGGGAAGTCGATTGCATACACGACACGCGGGTGGCCCGCATCATCGGTGACCCTGCGTGACGGTGTCGTGGTCTCGGTATCGCTCCCCGAGAGGTCGACATCGAGCCACGAGTTCTCGATTCCTGCGGAGTCTCGCCAGATGCCGCCATCGTTTGACCTGGTCGCAGCGAGGGGTTCGATGTTGGCCAACTCAGCACCCTTGTACCAGAGGTTCGGCTTCGTCCCGCGTTCAACGGCCCGCTGGGTGAGGTCTCCAGCCGCAACCATCGCAGCGATCCGCGACCCCGGGTCATCGAGGTCACCGGCGATGATCGCCTCCTCTGGGCAGACAACAACGCATGCCGGTTCGATACCGATCTCAACCCTGTGGACGCAATAGTTGCACTTCTGGGCGGTGTTGTCGTGCGGGTCGATGTAGAGGGCGTCGTACGGACACGCCTGCATGCACGACTTGCACCCGATGCAGATGCTGGTATCGAAGTCGACGATGCCATCCGAGCGCTTGTGGAGTGCTGAGGTCGGGCATATCGTGACGCACGGTGCGTCTGAGCAATGATTGCACCGCATGATGGAGAACGAGCGCATGGTGTCGGGCCATGTGCCCTGCTCGACGTACTTCACCCACGTCCGATTCACTCCGAGCGGGACCTGGTGCTCCGTCTTGCACGCAACCGTGCACGCGTGGCATCCGATGCAGGATGTCTGATCGATGACGAATCCGTAGCGCAGACGATCCTCCTTATCGCGTCGTCCCGTGCTGGGTCATGTCTGGGGCACCGCCATGATGGCAGCAGTGACGTCGGAAGCGTCGACACCTGGCGCATCGACCGCTTCGAGGTGTGCCTTCACCACACCGAGGATCGAACCCTCGTCATGGGCGGTGCCGATCAGTGCGTCCTGGAGGGCGCCAAGCGAATCGGCAGGCTCCATGAAGAAGTCCCCGGATAACAGGAGTCCGTCGATGGACCCGTCCCTAAGCGCCACCGTGGCACGGATGAGTCCGCCGGGTGCCTTGTGGACGCCTTCGATGACCTGCACCCCTTCGGCGATCTTGACGATGTCACCCGATGCGGGGAGGCCGTCGAGATGGAGCCACTCCTCCGAGGCGATGCGTTCTTCTTGCCGATCGATGGCGTCCAGCTCATCCTTCCTCGGTTCGTCGAGGACGAGCTCCTCGCCAAGGGTCTCGGCGAAACAGTCGACGAGCATCTGCACACCCTGCTCACGGGTCGGTGCATTCTCGCAGAGTTGCCGATTGATTGTGGTCAGATACTCGCGCATCGTCGAGTACATCTTGTCACGGAACTTCTCCGAAGGAACCCGCAGGACTCTGACCATCAGTTCGTAGTTGAAGTCGAACATCAGGCTGCCTGCAACGATCACCGACTCGCCGACCGTGGCCGCGCCCGTACCTCCGATCTTACGGCCACCGACCTGAATGTCGTTGACGGGCCGGTGTTCAGCGGGTATGCCCATCCGATTGAGGGCCAGGACCGGGCCCTCAAGGAACTTCCTGTACACATCAGTGAGGTTCGAGGGAACCCTCGACTGGTGGAAGATGGTGTGCCAGAACGTCTGACCTTCATCGAGGTACACGGCACCTCCACCGATCTCCCTGCGGTACACGGGAACGCTCGCCTGCTCGCAGAAATCGAGGTCTACCTCAGCCCGCGCGTCCTGGTGGTGGCCGATGCTCACGAAGGGGTCGAGCGGGCGGGTGATCGTGATCGTGTCCGGCGTGTCCTCACGCAGCGCATATCCCACTCCGTGGAAGATCGCAAGCGATCGCAAAGACTCCACCTGGCCGAAGTCGAGCAAGCGAATGGTCATGGGTCCCTTCCTGTCAGTCTGCGCAACGCAGACAGTTGATCTCGATCTCCTCGATGCGCACCTTGTACGCCTCGACAGCGTCTTTGCCCGTCAACAGGGCCTGAGTCGCGGTCGATGGGTCATCCGGGCGCACCAGTGACACCCACCCCATCTCGTACGGGTCCTTATTGGCTACGAGGATGTCTGTATCGAAAGCAGCATCGTTCGTTGCAACGACCTCTCCGTCGAATGGAGAGTGGATCGGACCGACCCACTTGGCGGATTCGACGGTGGCTATGGACTTTCGAGCCAGCACGCGCTTACCGACGCGCTTGAACCTGATGGATACCATCTTGCCCATCCTCGTCTGGGCGACGTCGGTGAGGCCCATCCGGGCGAGACCATCGTCGAACCGCACCCAGAGGTCCCCTGGCACGTCGTAGAAGTAACCGTCGGGAATTGCACACCCCCGATACACGATCACCGGTTCACCCGCATTCGATCCCTTCTTCATCGAGGAACGCGTGATACGCGCCGATCCCCTCAGAACCCGTGACGAGGTCAGCAGAATCGCCGTCCCAATCCTCAGGCATGATCTTCATGAACCAACCCTCGCCGTACGGGTCCCGATTGATGACACCGGGGTCAGTCCCGAGAAGAGGGTTGGTCTCGAGGATCTCCCCGGACACGGGTGCGGTCACAGGACCCACCCACTTGCCGGACTCGATCGTGCCGAGTGAACGGCCCTTCTTCGCAGGTCTCCCGATGCGTTTGGGAAGCGCCGAGATGATGGCATGCGCAAGATGCTGCGCAACATCAGTGACACCTACGACTACCGTGCCATCATCGAGGGGTGCCACCCACACGTGTTTCTGTGGCCAGTAGTACAGGTCGTCTGGAAGGTTGCAGCCTCGGACTTCACTCATCGTTCGCCTCCTGAGCGTGTTGATCTTGCCAGTGATAGAGGAACATGTCGAAGGCGACAAGCCGTATCTCTCGATAGTGCTCCTCCAGAAACGTCGGGTCTGTGGACCTCGGGTTCACCTCGGTACGGTGTCCTTCGTCGCATTCGGGACACTCCAGTTCCATGTAGCGCCGGCCCCAGACCATTTCGGTGACCACCATCTCTGCGTGGTCGTCTGTGAGGTGCGCATGGAGTTCCGGGCGCGTGCCTGAACGCTCGCAGTACGGGCATTTCATCCGCCCTCCCTCATATCGCGGGCCGCTACGGCGCCAGCCCCGTGCACCAACTCTACGACAGCTACGCCAGCTGAGCTGATCGACACCTGATCGGCCTCTGGCACCTTCGCCGCCAGGCCTGCGGACACGAGGTCCGAGACCCGTTCCTGGAGGGTCAGCCGCCCGACATCTACACGTGTGGCGAGGTCTCCCGTCTTGAGGTGCCCCGGACCGGCAAGAGCCTCGAGGATCCCGAAATACCTCTCATCGACAGCCATCTGAAGTGTTCGAAGCACGGAACCCTTAGCCGTGGCCAGACGGTCCGCAGCATCGTCCATGAAGGACTGGCGCCATTCACCTGTACCAGACTCGAGCCTGTCCTCTCGGTCGAGGACGGACAGGTGATACGTAACGATGCTCGCTACTTCACGACCCACAGCTCTCGCCGTGACGTCATCGACTTCGGGCGTGGCCACCCGTTTGGGCATGGGGATCATCGATTCACCCAACGGGAACCACCTCTGCTGCCTGGTAGATCAACTGTGCGATGTCGACAACCTCGATATTGCCCTCGTTGCCCGTCGTCTTGACAGCGTCCGAGTACATGATCATGTCCTTGGGGCACGACACCACGAAGTAGTTCACATCGTCGCCGAGCGCGACCGCTTCCTTGATCCGGTTCTCCGCGGGCCTCTCGTCGAGCCCTGAGTCGTCCATCCAGATTCGGCCACCGCCTGCGCCGCAGCAGAAGCTGTTCTCGCGACACCGGCCCATCTCGACGAGTTCGAGTCCTGCGGCTTCGATAAGACGTCGCGGTGCGTCGTACTCGTCCTGGTAGCGGCCGAGGTAGCACGGGTCGTGGTACGTCGCCTTGCCACTGAGCGCGCTGAGCGTGATCGCACCGTCCGATACCAATTGGTCGAGGATGGCCGTGTAGTGGAGCACGTCGTCGTCGGTCGGATACTCACCACGCAGCGTGTTGAGCGAGTGCGGGTCCGTCGTGAACATGCGCTTGTAATCCGCATCATCGAACGCCTCGACGTTGAAATCACGCAACATCTCGAATAGGCCTTCTTCGCCCGCTCGGCGTACGTCATTGCCTGCGTTGCGTTCCCCGTCGTACAAGATCCCGAAGTCGATGCCGCCTGACCGCATCAGCATGGCAACCGTGCGTGACACCTCGGTGGCTCTGGGGTCGAACGAACCGTGGTCCCCTACGAACCACAAGTAGTCGACGGGTTCCTTGCGGGCATCCTTGACCTTGAAATCGAGGGTCTTGGTCCATCGTGCTCGCTGCTTTGCGGACTTTCCGAAACTGTTCCCACCGCGGGCGAGGGCCTGGAACGCCTTCTGGAGACCGGGTTCCACATCACCGGTATCGACGAGTCTGCGGCGCATCTGGACGATCGTCGGCACGTGTTCTATCCCAACTGGGCAGGCATCCATGCAAGCCATACAGGTGGTACACGACCACAGAGTGTCGGTCGCTATCACATGACCAGGGATCTCGTCATCAACGACGTGGGTTGGCCTGGCCCCTACGCCGTACCACATCTTGATCCCTGATCGAGCGTCCGCGTACTCGCGCAGGTCCAGGATGAGGTCACGCGGCGATAGCGGTGATCCTGATGCCGTAGCGGGACAGACCTCGTGGCACCGGCCACATTTGGTGCATGCATCGAAATCGAGGAGGTCCTTCCACGTGAAGTCATCGAGCGTTGCGTAACCGGGCGACGCCGGATCCTTGACATCAGGGAGGACCGCGGCCGAGGTCGGTTTCATGAAGGCGAGGTCGGCTGCGTCGTTAACGACGTGCATGCCCTTGGAGTACGGCAAATACGCGATGAACGTGAGCGCAGCGAGCGCGTGGATCCACCACGTCGCCATCCGTGCCGCATCGTTGGCAGATTCGCCGAGCGGACTGGTCAGGAGAGCGATCACCCAGCCGCCGATGGAGACGACCTCGAAGCTTGGGAAATCGGTCGCCGCGATCCTGAACCCTTCGAGGAGAAACCCGGATACGCCGAGAAACAGCAGTGTCCCAAGGAAGACCTTGTCGTCAAGCGAGTATCCACGGCGGTTCGCCTCGACGCCATCGACCCTGGCGTAATCGAGCCTGAGCGGATCAGAGCGCCGGATTCGTGCGAGGACGATCAGGCCGACGATGAACCCGATGCCGAACACGTCGAGGACGAAGGCGTACACGATGTAGAACGTGCCATGCCAGAACTCCCACTCTGGCTTGCCGAGGAGGATCCCGATGATGTCATCGTTGATCGCGATGACCGTCGTACCGATCAGCAGGACGATGAACCCCCACAGCACGAAGAAATGGGCGATGCCGACGACCCTATGGCGCTTCGCAATGGTGCGGTTTGAACCGATATCCCCGAGGGCTCGCACGAAGCGGCCCCAGTCGAGCCGGTTGATGCTGCTCCCCCTCGTGTACTTGCGGATCCTGCGATAGAAGCCCCATACGAAGATGCCTATGGCAACGGTGGAGAGCACGTAGAACACGACCGTGAGGGTCGTGTCGAAGCCCAGAAATACCTCGCGGCCTGCAGTCTCGGCAGCGAAGACCACGGTGACCATCAACCCTCCAGGAGGTCGGTCAGCTCAGGTATGAAGTCGAACAGATCGCCCGACCACCCGTAGTGCGCCACACCGAAGATCGGGGCCTGCGGATCCGAGTTGACCGCGATGATCGTGGTCGAGTCCCGCATGCCTTCGAGATGCTCTGGCGCACCAGAGATGCCAAGAGCGATGTACACCTTCGGTGTGACAGACAAACCAGACTTGCCGACCTGTCGTGTCTTGGGCAGCCAACCCTGGTCGATGATCGGTCTCGATGCCGCAAGCGCAGCACCGAGCGCATCAGCAAGTTCCTGGGCCTCCTCGATGTTGTCCTCTGACTCGATGCCCCGGCCGACCGCTACGAGGATGTCCTCAGCCGTAATATCGACATCCCCTGCCTCCGGCTCAGCCAATCCCACGAACGTCACGGCCAGATCACCTACGACGGCATCGACGTTCTCAACGGCGCCAGCACCACCCGACCGCCCATCATCTGCGGAGCCAGCACCTGCGAGCATCGCAAAGACAGCTCTGTCGCCTTCGACCTCGACATCTGCTTCGACCTTGCCAGCGTAGAGCTGGCAGGTCGCGGTGAGCCCATCAGACACATCGACCTTCAGACAGTACGACACGAGAGGTTGAGCGGTCGCTGCGGCAACGTGGTTGCCGACATCCATGCCGACGGATGTGTACGGAACGAGCGTGACCGCAGGGTCGCGTTCTTCCACGAGGGACGTGAAAATCTCGGCGTGTCCCTGGGGGTTGAATGCCCCGAGCGCATCAGTGTCAGCAACAAGAATACGGTCTGCACCCGTCAAGCTGCTTGCGAGATCTGCCGCACCTGTTCCGATCACCGCAGCGTCCACGCTGCCTCCCGTCTCACCAGCGAGGGTCCGTGCAGTAGCGATGAGTTCGTAGGTCGCGTCGGTGACCTCGCCACCAAGATGCTCCACGTATACGAGTATGTCCTGTGCCATGGTGCCTCCTACCTCACGCCCGCTGATTGCAGGATCTCGAGCACTCGCTCGGCTGCCGCGGTCTCGTCGCCGTCGATCATCTGCGCACCCTCACCCTCTTCGGGCAGGCGCATCTCGGTGATGGTGATACCTGATCCATTGTCCGGCTGGTCGATGTGGACCTCTTCAAGTGCACCGGACTCCTGTGCTTGTCTGATCCGTGCAACGGCGACGTATCGGGGTGCCTCACGCGCCGTCTGGATACCGAGGACCGCGGGGAGGCGCACGTCGTAGTCGGCTGTGATCCCCGCCCAGTACTCCTTCGTCACCCGGATCGCACCGTCGCTGGGAGCCGTCCCGATCACGACCGACACGTGGGGCAATCCGAGCTCTGCCGCGACGAGCATCGCTACCTGGCCGTCTATCTCGTCGGATGCCTGCACACCAGTGAGCACAAGATCGAACGCCTCACCGCTGATTGCCTCAGCGAACGCTGCGGCCTGGCCGTGGGCGTCGATGGGATCAAGGTCCTCGCCGAGAATCTGTCCGCTGTCTGCCCCTTTGGCGATCGCGGTGTGAAGCATCTGTTCGACCTCATCGGCTGTTCCGAGGGCATACACAACAACGGTTCCCCCATCCTCATCCTTGATGAGAAGCGCTTCTTCGAGCGCATGGTCATCGAACTCGTTGAGCACGTATCCGAGGAAATCCCTATCCAGATCTTCACCGTCGAGCTCGAGTTCCTCTACCGGGTCGGGCACGGCCCGCAATAAAACCGCGATCTTCATTTCTTCTCCTGTTCGATCAGTCTGTCGACAATCCCATGGCCTGTGCCAGGAGTTCAGCAATGTCCCTCACCACGAGGGCTCCTTCGTTGTTGGTAGATTTCACCGCGTCCTCGAATCTCGAGACCTCGTATGGGCACACCACACACAACGTGTCCGCTCCGGTTTCGACGGCTTCGAGCACGCGCTTCTCCGAGAGCCGCATCGTCTGGTGTTCGGCGGCCATGCCGTCGAGCCACATCCCGCCACCGCCACCCCCACAGCAGTAGCCGTCCTGCCGGATGCGCAGCATCTCGACGAGTTCGACACCAGGGAGCGCCTCGATCAGTTCACGCGGCTCGTCGTACACACCGTTCTGTCTCCCGAGATAACACGGATCGTGGTAGGTGACCTTGCTGCCGATCTCCTCGGAGAGCCCGAGTTCAGCGATGCGGGAAGCGAGGAATGTCGAGTAGTGCTGAACGTTGTAGTCGCCACCCCGCTTGGGGTACTCATGCAGGAACGCGTTGTACGCGTGGGGATCGGTCGTCAACAGCACATCGAAGTCGTACTTGTTGAGCGCCTCGATGTTGTGATCAGCGAGCATCTCGAATAGGCCCCGCTCGCCTGCACGAAGCATCGAGTCGCCGTCGTGGTGTTCCTCTGCTCCCAGGATCGCGAAATCGACCCCAAGTTCTGTGAGGACGCGTGCCAGGCTGCGTGATGCTTCGATACCGCGCGGGTGGTACGCCGGGTAATCACTTACCCACCACAGCACATCCACCTTGCGACCCACATC
>JAMBLL010000162.1 GCA_023336765.1 Actinomycetes bacterium
GCTGGCTCCCTCAGTCCCTGAAGTTGATGTACTGGAGGGGGAGTCGGAAGTCCATTGCCTTTACTTCGACGATGACGGCTTGAAGGTCGTCGCGCTTCTTGCCGGACACCCGGACCTGGTCGCCCTGAATCGCGACCTGTACCTTCAGCTTCATGGCCTTGATGTCCTTGACGAGTTCTTTCGCTGCATCCTGTGCGATGCCCTCGTTGAGGGTGAACGTCGTCTTGTATCGACCGCCACCGATCTGTTCCGGTTCTCCGCCCGAGATCGACTTGAGGGACACGTTACGGCGCACCAGCTTTCCCTTGAGCACGTCGACGGCAGCGTCAAGCCTCCCGTCGGATGCACTTTCAAGGGTGATGCCATCGTCCGTCAGCTTGACGGACGTGTCCGTGCCTTTGAAGTCGTAGCGGTTCACGATCTCTCGCGACGCCTGGTCCACAGCATTGCGGACCTCTTGCATGTCTACCTGGGAAACGATGTCAAATGATGCCATGTGGGGGATAGTAGACAGTTCACAGTGCACAGTTCACTGGGTATGTCAGAAACCTCTACCAACTGTCTTCTAGGGGCCCAGCGGAGAGGGATCGGCTGTTTTCCGTTTTCCGTTTTCCGTTTGGAACCCAGATGTCGGCTCTGGTAGTGAGTTTCTGACTGTGAACCGTGAACTGTCGACTGTGAACTGAGCGACCCGCATCACCTGTCCGCGCTGCCCCCTCAGTCAGAGAAGGGGTTTCCCTCGGGGCCGCGGCGTACAACGGCGGACCAGACGGTCTCGTAGTGGTCACGGTCGAACGGGTCGATGTGAGGAAGGACGAACTCCTCCCAGGCTGAGCGCATCGGGTCGTTCGTATGTGCATACATCCGCAGGCCTGCGGGATATCGGTCGAGCACGGTGCGCAGCGACATTGGTGTCTCAACCCTGGTGCGGGAATCACCCGATGTGAAGGACGTGTTTATCTCCACGGCCAGCTTTGTCAGGAGTGTCATCACCCCGGGATCCAGACCGGGGTGTCTGCGAGCGAGCATCAGGACAAGGTCCTCTTCGCCAGGGAACGCCTTCTCCCAGATGATCCAGCGATCGGCAAACGCCTTGTTCAGGGTCTGTGTACCTGCATAGTCCCGAAGGTCTGTCGGGTTCAAAGTGCCGAAGATGCGCACGTCGTCACGGAGTCGCACCATTTCACCGGTGGGCAGTTCAAGTGCCTGGTGGCGGTCGAGCAGCCCGTGTAGCGCGAAGAGCGTCTCGGCGCCCGCAGCGTTCAACTCTGAGAGGTTGACGATCGCAGGACCGCGCAGCGCCCTGGTGATGTCGCCATCCTCCCAACGGCTCTCCGTTCCGCCCATACCGTCGCCATGGAGCTTTATGGAGCCGATGAGCGTGATGTCACGTACCTCCCCTGTGAGAGGAATGCGGTAGTAGGGCGTTGCGAGCTTGGCCGCGAACTGTTCGAGGTCATGGTCCTTTCCGGTCCCCATGTGGCCCCTGAGAGCAAGGTGGAGTGGCGCATCGGTGAAATGCAACCTCCGGATCTCCTCGAGTCGTGCGAGTTTGTACAGCATGCCGAGGTCGACGTAGTACGGGTCTGGCGTCGGGATGTGGTCGCGTCTGATCTCAGCGTCTGGCAAGCTGTCATCGATCACCGCGTTGGGAAGAACGACGTCTGGCCCAACGCCTGTGGGGTCGGTAAACGTGGTTGAGATTGCCATGAGTTTCTCCTAGCTGGCGAATGTGTCAACGAACTGGTCGCCAGCGTGTATCCACCAGGCGTCCGTTTCGGATTGTGTGATCGTTCTCAAGAGTGTCGACCGGACACCATCGACCATTGCAGAGGCGAGGTCGAGAGGCCGCTCAACGACCTCAGCCCGGGAGTAGGCGTTGCGAACGGTATCGTCCCCGATGCCGATGCCGAGCACGGTCGTCCCCCCACGTTCAACGCTCGCAACGGTCTCTGCGAGAGCAGCCACCGAGCCACGTGTCATGCCGTCGGCGAGCACCACCAGGATCCTGTGGGTAGCTCTTTGGGAGTTCAACCGTTCTGCCGCATGGGCAACATTGAACTCGTCGACGTTGGCTGCCTTGTCGAACATCGACACGGGAGGGGAGGACTCCGGTGTACGCCTGGCCTGGGTTGCGGCGTCGCGTGGGGCAGCAGCGGTATAGAACAACCCGGCAAGCACGTCCTCGGATGACCGCCAGCGGTCGTTGAACCCTTTGACAAGATAGTGATTGACGGTCCGGGTGAGGCGCTCGGCGTTCCCCTTCTGACTCTGGCGCAACCCTGCGGTTGCCCTGGTCCTCATCTCCCTGTACGACTGCTCCGTATCATCGGGCGAGGCAACAAACGATCGATTGAAGATCGCGATCTCGAAGTCGATCTGCAGCTCGTCGGCAAGGCGTGCAAGCGTCCATGTGCCCAGAATGGCTGCAGCCATGGCCCACGGGGACTTCCGAGTTCCTGCGGCACGGGGCTGAAGCATGGATGCCGAACCATCGACAAGCAAGCTGAGGGCGTAGGACCGCCGCGACGGCAGATCCCTGCGCTCGAACATCCTGTCGTAGATCCCTGCGCCGAGCAGCAGCGGTGCGTACGGCGAGAGGTCACCTGCATCGAAGCCGCTGCGCAAGCCTCGGCGTTGGTTGGCGAGGAACAGCGGGTAGAGCTCGCCGGAAACCCTGTGTTGTGCAATACCCCAATCGGTTGATGCTTTGACCAGCATGTCGCGGCCCTGGTCGGCGAACATGGCGAAGCTGTACGGCATCTCGGTCACAAGCAGCTTGCCTCCCTTTCCCGTTGGCAGATACACCGTTGGAGCGGTGGAGACCTTCATGATCTGGTCGGTAGCAGGGTCGCCGGCTGTATCGGCTTCGCCCTTCTTCCCCTCATTCGCAGACACGCTCTGTGAGGCCGCACGTGTTTGGTCGTATGAGTCCCGGTTCGCGAGCGACGGGGTCACCATCCGAACGGCATCGACCGTCTGAGCTATGATCGCTGAGTCAGCTTCCATTTCGGCCTTGAGTTCCCTGGCCGTGGTTGAGGCTGCTCCTTCCTGGACCAGGTTGTGCATCTTTGCAACAGCGAGCAACTGCAGTGCGATCGTGCCAACCGCCCAGGGATCGTCGATCTGGGACACGGGTTCCATGAAGGCCATGGCATCATCGATCGCCAACGCAACGTGTGGGTCCAGACGTCGTTGCACGTCGTTACGTTCCTCATGGCCGCCGGCGATCAGGAAACATGCAAGTGCGAATTGGCCAAGGGGTCTCGCGGTACTCATGGCGTGGCCAACCGATGTCCTGTACAGGTCCTTGAGGACCGAACCCGCTCCGGGGTAGGCATCGAAATGTGCCCGCTCCTGGCGTGCGTCCTCAATGGACAGGAACATGGCCTCGGCGGCAGGTCCGCCGATCTCGCTGAGAGCGGATAAGAGGGGCACAGCAGCAGGGTCGCTGGAGGAATCGTCGTCGAGATCGAGATCATCATCGGCGAAGTCTGGCCGTACGATATCTTCGTCCATCTCACCGAACTCGAACAAGCTGACCGGGACCATGACCGGTTCGGGGTCCGGGTCAACCGTCTCTGCTTCCTTGAATTGCAGCCACTCCTTGGGAATGGGCCGCTCCTCGTCGAAGTCCGTGGCGATGAGGTGGATCACCTCGTGCAGGGCAGACGTGAGCGCCACCTCTGATGGTGTGACCGGAGCGGAGCGAGCGTACGCCGTCTGGAACACCCCTGGATCGATGATGATCGTGTCATCCGTTGCAGCAGCCTGGGTACCGAGGCGAACCTGGAGGTCCTCGTTACCGGCGAGCGAACGCGCAAAACGTGTCACCGCAGGCGCCACCCGCTGGTAGCGCGCCACAACGGCCTCGATCGCCCTCTCCTCGGGCGGCAGGATCTCGTTGAGCACGGATTGGTCACGGTCACGCATCAACTCCCCATTGTAGGATGTTCTTGAGTGAGTGGGACGGACGATGACGAGATTCAACATACCGGAGACAGAACTGCGTTGGCGGTTCGACGCACCTGGGGGACCGGGTGGCCAACACGCGAACAAAACAGCTTCAAGAGCCGAATTGCGATTCGACGTCGCGGCTTCGGATGCCTTCGATGCATCGACAAGAGATCGGATCATCGCCAGGCTGGGGGTCGAGGTCAGGGTCATCGAGCAGGGATCCCGCTCACAGGTAGCGAACAGGAAACAGGCGATCTTACGGTTGCACGCGATGATCGAGGAAGCCGCTCAACCCGGGCCACCGCAACGCCGTGCTACTCGCCCATCTCGATCAGCGCGGGCACGCAGGATCTCGAACAAGCGCGCCCAGTCAAGGAAGAAGCAGTACCGTAGGCGTCCCAGTGGCGACGACTGATTCGGTTCATGGCGACAGGCGGCGGGCAGGACGCAGTAGTACGTAGGAACGAAGTAGTACGTACTACGAATGAAGTACTACGACCTTCGGATCAGAAGCCACGGCATCCGCATTGTCGACGTTCTTGACGCATAGGCCAGCACACAGGCACACCACGCGCCAATCCGTCACAGGCATTCCGAGTCGTTCTACGTGGTACGCCAGTCATAATACGTCTTCCTGATCCGATGCCGTGGAACGGTTCCTATCATCTTGCCACCATGGATTATCAACTCACCACACTTCCCAACGGCCTCAGGGTCATCACAGAGAACATGCCGACTCTTCGATCGGTCGCGATTGGATGCTGGGTGGACACCGGCAGTCGTGACGAAACCGAGATCGAATCAGGGGCATCGCACTTTCTCGAGCACCTGCTTTTCAAAGGTTCTGATGCGTGGTCTGCGCGGCGGATCTCAGAGACGTTCGACGCGATAGGTGCCAGGCACAACGCGTTCACCTCCAAGGAGTACACGTGCTTCTGGACGAGAATGCGTGACGAGGACGTCCCCGTGGGTGTGGAGATCCTGGCCGAGATGCTTCAGAGGCCAGCGTTTCGGCAGGACGAGATCGATTCCGAGCGTCACGTTGTTCTCGAAGAGATCAACATGAATGATGACGACCCGACCGATGTTGCTCACGAGGAGTTCATCGCTGCTGCGTGGGCCGGATACCCTCTCGCACCGCCGATCCTGGGATCCCGGGAGTCGATTACCACGATGTCGCGTGACACGGTCTCTGGATACTGGGCCAAGAGGTACTCGCCACGCTCGACGGTGGTCTCGATCGCAGGCAATCTGCCAGACAACATCATGGACCTGGTCGTGGAGCACTTTGGGGAATGGGAAGGCGCCCCAACATCGCGCACTTCTGTCACTCCATCCGTGAGCAAGAATGCCAGGGTCCATACGAAGGACACAGAGCAGGCCCACATCATGTTCGGATCGCCGTCGATCGTACGCGACGATGATCGACGTTTCGCTTTGGCACTTGCCGACCATGTGCTCGGGGGAGGCATGTCGTCCCGCCTGTTCCGTGAGATCCGTGAGACTCGGGGACTCGCCTATGCGGTACACAGTTTCCAGATGTCGTTCCTCGATGCGGGTGTGTCGGCGGTGTACGTTGGAACGACGCCGTCTCAGGTGGGAGAGGTACTTTCGATCGTTCACGACGAACTCGACAGAATCATGGCCGATGGCATCACCGAAGGAGAACTCGAGAGAGCCCAGGGCCATGTCAAGGGTGCTCTCGCCATTGGTCTCGAGGATGCCAGCTCGCGAATGATGAGACTCGGTCGTACCGAGATCGTCGGCATGGAACACCTCTCCGTGGACGAAACGGTCGAACGGATTTCAGCTGTCACGAACGAGGACATAATGGATGTAGCGAAGGTCGCCTATGACGGCCCGTACATCATCGGTGCCGTGGCTCCCTTCGGACAGGACGAACTGAAGGAGTACGTCGAATGAAGGTTGGAGTATCTGGTGCCTCTGGCCAGATGGGGAGCCTTGTGGCGGGGGCGATCAAAGACGCGGATGACCTCCACCTGATTGGGCTCTATGACGCCCATACATCAGGGAACATCGCTGGTCTGTCCGTCAGCCAGGACAAAGCCGTACTCGATGGGTGCGATGTGGTCGTCGAGTTCTCGAGACCGGAAGTGGTGCTCGAGAACATTGCCACGTGGAGGAGTTTCGGTGCAAGCATCGTGGTTGGTACGTCGGGATTCGACGCGGACCGCCTCAGTGAACTCGAAACGATCTGGGGCAACGGTCCGGGCAACTGCCTCGTTGTCCCGAACTTCTCCATCGGGGCGATCCTGATGATGAAGATGGCTGAGATCGCCGCCAACCTGTTCCCCGTGGTGGAGATCATCGAGATGCACCATGACGGGAAGGCCGATGCCCCCTCAGGCACAGCGATCGCAACCGCCCGCGCCATCGCAAGAAAGCGCCCCGATCAAGATCGCACGGTCGAGTCTGTCGAATTGATCGATGGTGCTCTTGGGGCGAACGTGGACGGAGTGCGAGTGCACTCACTGCGCATACCTGGGGTGGTCGCACACCAGGATGTTGTGTTCGGTGGAGCAGGAGAGACGTTGCGTCTCAGCCACGACACCCTGGACCGGTCATCGTTCATGCCGGGCGTTTTGCTGGCCATCCGTAGCATTCCCACTCAGGAAGCGGTCATGGCTGTTGGTCTGGAACGCCTGCTGGCAGAATAGAGATACCAGATCGCTCGCAGGCTCGCTTTCAGATGACAGACGATTCTGCTGTCTGGCATCTGGCATCTGGTATCCGACTAATACAGCGCTGACGCTAGTTGACGGCGGTAGGTTGCCGTGAGTGGATGCTCTGGCCCGAGGACTCCGAAGATGTCGACCATGGCAAGCCTGGCATTCTCTTTGCCTTCACCGCCCCCGCGCACGATCGAGAGCATCCTGTCGAGAGCCGGTTCGTACTCGCCCTTGGCCCCAAGAGCTCGCGCGAGTGCCAGTTGGGACTCATGGTCATCGGGGTTTGCGTGAACCGCGTCCTCGAGCACACTGATATCGGTCCCGGCAGCATCGCGCAGACGCGCTGCGCCCTGGAGTCGATCTACCTCTGAGTCAGGCACGAGCTTGCCAAGAACGATCATTGCCCCTTCGGTGTCGCCCTTGTCTATGAGGAGCGCGGCAAGCGATGTACCGGCCTCCTGGTGGTCCGACTGCATGTCGAGCGCCTGTTTCAGGATGTGCTCTGCGGCGGCCACATCGCCAGCGATGAGGTTCGAACGCGCCTCTTCGACCATCAGATCGAGCTCAGAAGGCATCACGGAATCGATGAACGTCTGGATGGAAGCCTCAGGCAACGCACCAGAGAATCGTGAGACTTCTTTGCCGTTGACGATCGCTACAACTGTCGGAATGGACTGAACGCCGAATTGTGCGGAGAGCTCCTGGTTTGCGTCAACGTCGACCTTGGCGAGGAGGAAGGAGCCCGCACCATCGTCAGTCATGCGTTCGAGTAGCGGGGATAGTGTCTTGCACGGTCCACACCACTCTGCCCAAAAGTCCACGAGAACAGGCACTTCTCGCGATTTGAGCAGCACCTCCTGCTCGAATTCGGCGGTCGATACGTCACTGATGTAGTCGCTGATGCCTTTCATCGGTGCAAGGATAGAGAACGTTGGCGTGGTACATTCCATGACATGGAACAACGACCCACCGCACCCTTCGGACGGGTTCTCACGGCCATCATCACACCCTTCGACGAGAACGGATCTGTCGATTACGTGACCTTCTCACGTCTTGTCAACCACCTCGTTCACAACGGTTCTGAGGGCATCGTCGTCGCAGGCACCACAGGCGAATCGCCGACGCTGAGCTCTGCAGAGAAGATCTCCCTATTCAGGGCAGCTGTTGACGCAGCAAAGGACAAGACGTACATCGTTGCGGGTGTTGGCACCTACAACACTGCGGAGTCGTGTGAATCTGCTCGGGCAGCACGCGATTGTGGTGTCGATGGCGTGATGGCGGTGACGCCCTACTACTCGAAGCCCCCACAGTCAGGCATCGTCGCGCACATGACAGCGATCGCTGACGCGGCAGAGCTTCCCATGATGGTCTACAACATCCCTGGCAGAACATGCAAGCTGATCGAACTGGACACGTTGATCGAGCTTGCGGGACATCCCCACATCTGTTGCGTCAAGGATGCTGTTGACAACGTTCCATGGTCCCTCGATGCGATTCGGGCGCTCCCCGAGGGATTCGCAGTGTATTCGGGCAGTGACGGCGTCACGAAACAACTCGTTGAGGGCGGAGCGGTTGGTGTGGTGTCGGTGGCCTCGCACCTTGCCGGTGTTGAGATCGCAAAGATGGTGGACGCGGTCATCTCTGGAGATGATGACACCGCTGTGGAGATCGACGAACTGCTCGAACCGCTCATCGCTGCCCTTTTCAGTGAACCGAGTCCGATGCCACTCAAGGCTGGCCTGACGGCGTACTGGGACTCGGTGGGCTCGCCGAGATTGCCGCTTGTGGACGCACAACCCGAAACGACCGAAGCGATCGGTGACGCACTCACCGCCATCAACAGATATCGAGGATCATGACTGTCAAAATCGGTTTTCTTGGGGGACTCGGCGAGGTCGGCAGAAATTGCGCGACCATCGATATCGATGGGGAAATGGCCATGATCGATTGTGGACTGATGTTCCCAGAAGAGGACATGCTCGGTGTTGATCTCGTGCTTCCTGACTTCGCGTCGGTTCTCAGTCGAAAGGATGACCTCAACTGCATCATCCTGACCCACGGCCACGAGGACCACATCGGCTCCTTGGCGTTCCTCCTCAAGGACATCAATGTCCCCATCTATGGAACTCCTCTCACTGTGGAGTTCGCCCGCGCCCGAATCGAGGAGTACGGGATCACCCCTGACCTTCGATCCGTGGATCACTATGAGTGGGTCGACCATGGTCCCTTCCGATTCACCTTCATTCCCGTGTCTCATTCGATCCCCGATGCGGCAGGCATTGCGTTCGAAACTCCAGAGGGCATCGTGCTCCACACCGGTGACTTCAAGCTCGACCCCACACCCATCGACGGCGTGCCGACAGATCTCAGGTCTTTCGGCGCGATAGGGAAGCGAGGAGTCCGCTTGCTCCTGGCAGACTCGACGAACGCTGAGCGACCGGGTTATGTGCCGTCGGAAGTAACCGTGGGGGAGCGACTTGATGAGATCGTCAGCCACGCAGACGGCCGGGTCATCCTCGCCTGTTTCGCATCGCATGTGCACCGTGTGCAACAAGCGATTGATGCTGTGGTGCGCGACGGAAGGAAGTTCGCATTTATCGGCCGATCGATGCTGCGGAACTCGGAGATCGCATCGAACCTCGGTGTTCTCGACATACCGAACGGATTTCTCGTCGATCTTGATGTCCTCGTGGGCATGCCAGACGCAGACACCGCGATCATCTCCACGGGTAGCCAGGGCGAACCATTCGCCGCGTTGTCCCTGATGGCAGCAGGAGAGCACAGGTCTGTGTCGCTCTCAGAACACGACACCGTGATCATCTCCGCAACACCGATTCCTGGAAATGAGACCCGGGTGTCGCGTGTGATCAACAATCTGTACCGTGCCGGAGTCACCGTCTTCCACGGGCGTAACACGCACGTGCATGTATCAGGGCACGCAGCTGCTGAAGAACTCAAGACGTTCTACAACACGGTCCGCCCTGAGGCTCTCATCCCTGTCCACGGTGAATTCAGGCATCTGGTCGCCAACGCCGAGATCGGTAAGGCCATGCGGATACCCCAGGTCGAGATCTGCGAGGATGGCGATGTGGCGATACTCGAGGATGGAAGACTCTCTGTCGATCGGCGGGCCATCCCCGGGGGTTATGTCTATGTCGATGGAGCGGATGTAGGAGAGGCCGAAACGATCATCAGGGACAGACGACACCTTGCAGACGACGGCGTCCTCATCGTCACGCTCGGGATCAACTTCTCATCAGGAGAGATCCTCTTTGGACCAGACGTTGACAGTCACGGCGTCACAAAGGATTTCGACGACATGCGCGAAGTGGTTACCGAGCGCCTCAAAGCTTCCATCGCGACGCTCGACGTACCGATCGATCCGGACATCCTTCGGCGCCGTATTCGAAACACCGCCACACGCGCGATCAAGAAGATCGCGGGCCGAAGGCCAGTGGTAATCCCTGTCGTGATAGAAGTGTGACGTCGGCACCCGTCAGCTATCAGCC
>JAMBLL010000163.1 GCA_023336765.1 Actinomycetes bacterium
GAGATCCGTAGATGGATCATCGAGAACGATTAGTTGGAGGGCATCGTTGCGCTCCCCGAGCAGATGTTCTACAACACAGGCATCGCCACGTATTTCTGGATCGTCACCAATCGCAAGGCCGATCATCGTAAGGGCAAGGTCCAGCTGGTCGATGCCCGCGAGACGTGGGAGCCGATGCGTAAGCCGCTCGGGAACAAGCGGCGGTACATATCCCAGGAGCAAATCGAGGCGATCACGCGGGAGTACGGAGCGTTCACCGAGTCCGACACCGTCAAGATCTTCGACAACTCCCATTTCGGGTACCAGAGGATCACGGTCGACCGACCGATGCGTCGCTCGTTCCTGGTCAACGAAGCGGCAATGGACCGCATGGATGGATCGAAGGTGTTCCAGCGACTCGGTAAGGACAGGAAGGGCGAGGATCCGGGCACCGGCGCGGAGTATCGCAGCGCGTTCGTGCTGCCTTCGCCGACAATACGTGGTTCCGGGAGCCGCAAACGTATGACGCCCTGTGGGAGGAGTTGGCCAACGACATGGACCGCTACGACCTCAAACCCGATGCCACAATGCGCAAGCTGTTCTTCGAGGTCGCCGGATTCCCCGATCCCGACGCCGAGCCGATGGTTGACAGGCACGACCAACCCTACCCGACCCCGATCTTCGCGACCAGGAGAACATCCCGATGGAAGGTCTGCCCATCCCGTGGATCGCAGATCCGATGCCCCGTATCGAGTCGGAGCCGTACCGACGATCGGTCGACATCTACACGGATGCCGAGGTCCTCCCCTGGGTCCCCGACGCCTGGGTCGACCACCCAAAGACCAAACTCGGCTACGAGATTCCGTTCACCAGAGAGTTCTACGTCTACCAACCGCCACGCCCCCTCACCGAGATCAACGCCGAGATCGAACAACTTGAAGCGGAGATCCTGGAACTATTACGCGAGGTAAGCGGGTGACAGAAGCTCCGCTCCGTCGACTGGGAACCTGCCTTGACGGGCAGCGCATACCGCTCAACTCGAGCGAACGTTCTGAAATGCCCGGGGCGATTCCCTACTGGGGAGCAAACGGCGTGGTCGACTATGTGAGAAACCACCTGTTCAACGAGGAGCTGGTACTCCTCGGGGAAGACGGAGCTCCGTTTGACGTGCCATTCAGGGACGTGGCATTCCTGGTTGATGAGCCAGTCTGGATCAATAACCACATACACGTGCTGCGTCCGGCTGAGGATGTGAGCGCTGCATACATCGTGTATGCGCTCAACGCGACCGACTGGATTCCCCATGTGACAGGGTCAACTCGACTGAAGCTCACCCAGGATCGCATGATGCGGGTCTCGATCCCGGCTTGGCCACTCCTAGCGCAGCGCAAGATCGCGGACTTTCTCGATCGGGAGACGCAGCGGATCGACGCGCTGATGGACAAGAAGCGCCGCCTCATCGACCTCCTCGAAGAGAAACGCACCGCCACCATCACCCAAGCCGTCACCAAAGGCCTCAACCCCACCGTCCCCATGAAAGACTCCGGCATCCCCTGGATGGAATCGATTCCGAAACACTGGGATGCCGAGGAACTCAAGCGTTGGTGGACGGTAACGGACTGCCTGCATCGCACCGCAACGTACGTCGACGACGGGGTGCTGCTAGTTGGGACCGTCCAGGTGAAGCCCGGTCGACTCTCACTCACGGGTGCCAAGATGACCACAGAAGCTGAATTCGCCGAACTCGCGGCCGGACTACGACTGCCGCAGCGCGGAGACATCATCTACAGTCGGAACGCGTCGCTGGGTTCTGCCGCCTGTGTCGACATGGACGAACGGTTCACAATGGGGCAAGACGTGTGCCTGATCCGCTCCGCAGATCAGAACCAGCTGTATCTCTCCTACGTCTTAGCCAGCCAGATCGCCGCCTACCAAGTCGATGCCGCCGTGGTGGGAGCGACCTTCAAACGCATCAACGTTGGACAGATCAAGAACTTCCTTGTAACCCGCCCGCCCTTGGCCGAGCAAATCGCAATTGCACGATACCTCGACGAGCAAACCCAACTCATGGACCGCGCGACCCTGCCTCTCGCCACCCAACTCTCCCTCCTCGCTGAATATCGCGAGGCGCTCATCACCGCAGCGGTCATCGGCGAGGTCGATGTGGACACATTCAACAGCGACCGACGCCTGGAAACGGCTACGTCATGAGTAAGACGGTTCATCAACTGAAGATCACGCTCCGCGGCATCAAGCCGCCGATCTGGCGGCGCATCGAGGTGCCATCGGATATCACGCTCGGAGACCTCGCCCCGGTGCTCGAGGCGGCAATGGGTTGGATGGGTGGACACCTCCACATGTTCGACGTCGACGGTGTGACCACGGCGCACCCGACCCGGACTGGGATGACGACCCCGACGAGAACGAGTTCCCCCTGGGCACCGTGATGCCGATCGTGGATACGAAGATGCGGTTCGACTACGACTTCGGCGACGGCTGGCAGCACAACGTGGTACTCGAAGCCATCAACCCCGTCATGGCCGACGTCCTCTACCCCCGCTGCCTCACCGGGAGGCGCTCCTGCCCTCCGGACGACTGCGGAGGTCCAGGAGGATACGCCGACATCCTGGCGGCCGTCGCCGATCCGAACAACCCGGAACACACGGACCTACGCGACTTCGTTCCCCTCGACTACGACCCGGAGCATTTCGACGTAACCGAGACCGACGTCGAAATGCGCTCACCCCGCCCCTTGGACAACTGGTGACCCACGACGACCATTACACAAGTGGAACACTCGAGTGTTGACCATTACATAATTACACAGTTGTGTAATAGTCGTGGTTCGACCTTTACACTCGTGACAGAGACGAGCGCTGACCTACACAAAAGCAGCCAGATGTGTAATGGTTAGTCGAGGAGGTTTCATGAACGACAGCACACGCTTCGGACAGGCTCGAACGGTCCCCTTCAAAGGCTATATAGCGTTCCATCCGAATCCGATGCCAGAGACGCTGGACATCTCACCGTCGACTGTACTGCGTCTCACCGAGGCCGAGGCAGCACTGGGGCGCCTCAATGGTGCTGGACGACTTCTTCCGAACCCACACCTGCTCATCCGCCCCTACATGCTTCGTGAGGCCATCGCGTCGACCCGAATTGAAGGCACCCGAGCGAGCCTTGCCGGGGTTCTCGAAGCAGAAGTAGGCGGCAACACTCATGACCCTGACATCGAAGAGGTCGTCAACTACATCAGAGCAATGGAACAAGGCCTATCTCTACTTGACAAGCTCCCATTCAGTGTTCGGCTCATCAAGGCGATGCATGCGATCCTACTCGAAGGCGTACGCGGCCGAGAGAGACAGCCGGGCGAGATTCGCAGAACTCAGAACTGGATCGGCCCTCCGGGCTGCACCCTGGAGACAGCCTCATTCGTACCGCCACCTCATGACGAGCTCGGAGACCTCCTCGCGGACTGGGAACGTTTCGCCAATACCAATACAACGATGCCTGTGCTTATTCAGAGCGCTCTCATGCACTATCAGTTCGAGACGATCCACCCGTTCCTGGACGGAAATGGCCGCGTGGGGCGACTCCTCATCGTCTTCCACCTCATCTTGCAGAATCGGCTATCGAGCCCACTGCTGTACCTCTCTCCGTACTTCGAACGACATCGCGAGACCTACTACGACCTGCTCCAATCGACACGACAAACCGGCGAGGCGGATCCGTGGTTCGACTTCTTCCTGACCGGCGTCGAGGAGCAGGCAAGCGACGCGGTGACAAGATCCGAACGATTGGTCGACCTCAGGGAGCGCTATCGATCAAAAGTGTTCGACACGACCCGCGGAAGCGCAGTAGCGCTTGTCGATGTCCTGTTCGCTCAGCCCGTTCTGACTGCGGCAACCGTCGAGACGATGCTGGATGTGTCGAGGCCATCGGCGCTTCGCCTACTGGACCGGTTCGTAGACATGGGCGTGCTTTCCGAGATGGAGGCTGGGCCACGAAGGCAGCGACGATTCAGGGCTCCGGAGATTCTGGCCCTCGTGACAGAGGGCATCGACGATCCGGTATGAGTGACCGCTCAACCCACAAGTGCAGCGAAAGAACCACCACATGACACACAAGGAAGCGACTTCGAAGCGGCGATCGTGAAGTCGCTCGTCGAAACCGGCGGGTACATCGAGGGTGATCCGTCCACGTTCAATGCCGACCTCGGCTTATTCGAGCGTCCGCTGGTCGAGCTCGTCCAGACCACCCAGCCGAAGGCTTGGGACGGCCTCGTCAAGCTGTACGGGGCATCCACAGGCGATTACCTCGTCAAGCGCGCCGCGAAACAGATGGATGCCCGCGGCACGGTCGATGTGCTCCGGCACGGGTTCGACGATCAGAACGTCAAGGGCATCAAGGTCGCCTACTTCCGTCCCGCCCACGGCCTCACGCCAGAACTCGAGGAGCGGTACCGCGCCAACACGCTCACCATCACCAGACAGGTTGCCTTCGATCCGAAATCGAACAAGACCCTCGACCTCGTGCTGTCAGTCAACGGTATCCCCGTCGCCACAGCCGAACTCAAGAACGAACTCACAGGCCAGAACGTCGGACACGCCATGAAGCAGTATCGCAAAGACCGCGATCCACACAACACGACCCTGTCCAGCCGCGCTGTCGTCCACTTCGCCGTCGACCCGTACGAGGTCATGATGACAACCCGTCTCGCTTGGGACGACACCATGTTCCTGCCCTTCAACCTCGGACACCAGGGAGCCAAGGGCAACCCGCCAAACGAGGACGGCTACCGCACCTCCTACCTGTGGAAGAACGTGTGGGAACGCGACGCGTGGCTCGACCTTCTTGGCCGATTCGTCCATGTCGAGACTCCCGAAGGCGTCACCAAACTCGGGGCGAAGAAGCAGAGCACCGTCATCTTCCCCCGTTTCCACCAGTGGGACACAGTCCGCTACCTCGAAGCCGCAGCGAAGAAGGACGGTCCAGGCAAAACCTATCTCGGGCAGCACTCCGCAGGGTCAGGGAAATCGAACTCGATCGCGTGGCTCGCTCACCGTCTGTCCAATCTCCACAACGCAGACGACACGAAGGTGTTCGACAAGGTCGTGGTCATCACAGACCGCCGTGTCCTCGACTTCCAGCTACAGCAGACGATCTCCCAGTTCGAACACACCAAGGGTGTCGTTCAGCGCATCGACGAGAACTCCAAACAACTCGCCGACGCTCTCGCTGGTGAACAAGCGAAGATCATCATCACAACCCTCCAGAAGTTCCCGTTCGTGATGGAACACGTCGACTCACTCAAGGACCGCTCCTATGCGGTGATCATCGACGAGGCACACTCATCCCAGACCGGGGAAGCAGCAAAGGAACTCCGTGCGGTCCTCAGCGATACAGGCTCCGAAACCGTGTCATCAGAGGACGTTCTCGTGGCCCAGGTTGCGGGCAGGGGCAAGCAGTCGAACCTCTCGTTCTTTGCGTTCACGGCAACGCCCAAGGCCAAGACACTCCAGATGTTCGGCCGCAAAATCAAGCTCGTCGATGGCGACGATGTCTACGAACCGTCACGCCTGTACTCAATGCGTCAGGCGATCGAAGAGGGCTTCATCGTTGATGTACTGCGCTCGTACACCACCTACGACACCTTCTTCAAGATCGCAAAAGCGTCCCCGGACAATCCTGAGGTCGATCCGAACAAGGCGAAGTCTCAGATCGCCAGGTATGTGACGCTCCATCCTGAGAACCTGGCACAGCGTGCCGAGATCGTCGTCGACCACTTCCAGTCGAAGACAGCCCCCAAGATGAAGGGCAAGGGCAAGGCGATGGTCGTGACGTCATCGCGAGAACACGCTGTTCGTTTCACCATTGCACTCAAGAAGTACATCGAAGCCAACGACCTCGATCTCGGCGTTCTCGTGGCGTTCTCCGGCAAGGTCACGGTCGATGGTGCCGAGTACAGCGAATCATCGATGAACGGCTTCTCCGAGAACGAGACGGCCCGCAAATTCGATACCGACGAGTACCGGATCATGGTCGTGGCCGAGAAGTTCCAGACAGGCTTCGACCAACCGCTTCTCCACACCATGTACGTCGACAAGGTGCTGTCCGGTCTCGCTGCTGTCCAGACCCTGTCACGGCTGAACCGTCGACATGATGACAAGGAGGACACGTTCGTCCTCGACTTCCGCAACGACACGGATGACATCGCCAAGGCGTTCGAGCCGTACTACGGCAAGACGATGGCAATCCCCACCGATCCGAACGAGATGGGCGACGCCCGAAAGGCACTCGCCGACTTCGGGGTGATCTGGCTCGAGATTCCGGACCCGGTGATCGACGCCCTCCGCTCCAAGGCCGATGATGCGTCCGCCAAGGTGTACGCAGCCCTGGAACCCGCGCTTGCCAGGTTCAAGGCGTTGAGCGAGGAGCAGCAGGATGAGTTCCGCGATGCCCTGAAGCGCTACATCAACATCTACTCGTTCATGTCCCAGGTGGGGCCATATACCGATCAGCAGATGGAGGACTGGTACATCTATGCGAGGGCGTTGCGTTCCGTACTGCCACATCTCGATGGATCCGGGACAATCGACGTGTCCTCCAAGATCGAACTCACGCACCTCAAGGTCTCGCTCGCTGAATCCGAAACCGACGTGTCACTCGACAGCGACGAGGGCGAACTCGAGGTCATCTTCGGCGGCGACGGTGGCCGCTTTGAGGTCGACGAGGAGACCCTCGCTGAGATCATCCGCCAGATCAACGAACAACTTGGCCGCACACTGACAAAGGCAGATCAGATCGTGTTCGACCAGATGGAGAAGGACTGGTTGGAGAACGATCATCTCCTCGACCAGGCGAACAACAACGACATCGAGAACTTCGGCCTCGCCTTTGCCAAGGTCTTCGACTCCTCGATGCTCGACCGTCTCACCAAGAACGAGGACCTCGTGATGAAGATCCTCGACTCCACCGAGATCAAGAACGCCCTCGAAGCCTTCTACGTAGAACGCATCTACAACGCACTACGAGACCAAGACTGATCGACCAGTCTCATCGGTCTCTGCCATAGTCGCATGACACGCTGTCCACATGACAGATGACCAACTAGCCATGCGAGTCGCGTTCTCGGTGTGCCTACTTACTAGACACTCGACTGTCTAGCAGGTAGGCGTATACTGTGAAGTCACGAGAAGTCCTGAAACGAATCCAGCGGAGTCGTTGCTGCGCGGTACTTCGTCAGCGAGGGTCCCACAAGTTCGTTCGATGCGAGTGTGAGGGCAGCAACTGCACGACGGTGGTTCCAGCTCATGCAGGAGTCGATCTGGGCAGGGGGCTTCTCCGAGCGGTAGAACGAGACCTCGAACCATGTCTGGAGGAACGATGGCTGAAGAGAACATGACACAAACCGCATACACGGTGACATACGACAGAGACGACAACCATCGCTGGTTCGTGAGATGCCCCGCGGTACCAGGAGCTCATAGTCACGGACGCACTCTGGCGTCGGCCCGTTCGAATATCTGTGAAGCGATAGCTCTCGTGCTTGATCTGCCAGACGACACCGACTTCGACCTGATCGAAGTGATTCGAGTATCGGACCCCGGGCTGCAGAGAGCATTGGACCGTGCCAGGAATCTGCGACAACGCGCAAGAGAACTCGACGAACAGTGCCAGGCTGCAACGCTTGACGCGGTTGCGACATCAGACAACTCTGGCGACTCGATCGGCATGCGAGACATCGCTGAACTCCTCGGGATCTCCCATCAACGAGTGCAGCAGCTTGCGGCCGTCAGACGCTGACTAACCGTATTCAACGACGGAGAGAAGAGCCGTCGCGCGCAGCGGCTTGCACCCACAGAGCATCAGGATCAGCAACTCTGGGGCATGGCGTTCTCGGCACCCCCTCTGGTGCCGTCCCCTCGGCCCATATTCCCCGGAGGACCGGGGGAGAGATCCCTTCTGACTCCTCCCTCGGCTCTTTGGACGGGGGAGGTGCCGAGCCTGCGAGGTTGGAGGGGGAAAAAGCCCAGGAGCAACCTGAGTCCATCATCGAAGGCGTGCCGAACCATACCTATCCGGTAGCCCCCTTCACCCGTACGCCTTGAGTTGCTTCGCTGCAATCGGACCGAGGCTGCAGGGTCCACATCCCAGTCGTGTTCGATGCCCGCCAGCACCCCCAAGCCAGCCTCGACCTCATCCCAGCGCTGTTCGTTGTCGATGGCAGCACGCAAGACTGAGGCGATGTACTCGGACCGCGTCCGCTCACCGGCGCGCTGATCGATCGCTGCGATGAGGTCATCATCGAGGACGATGTGGATTCTCATGGTGTCAACATATCACGAGGTGAGAGGCACAACTGCCGACGAGTAGGAGTGCTCGCCACCGTCAGAAGTGCCCGTGGATTCCTTGCGTAATCGATCGTGAAAAGAATTATGGCTAATTACCATCAGTTGACCGCGTTTGTGTCACAAGGCTTTGATACGTTGTGCATATGGATAGAGAAGCACCCGATTCCGGGCACACAGCCCCGACTGGTTCCCGGTATCGAGACATCATCACCGAGATAGACGCCATGTTCGACGACGAGCTTGAAGAGGCCGTTGTGGGGCTCAAGAAGTCGCTTGACGCACAGAACACCAAGCTGCTCATGCTTATAGCGGAGTACGACCGGCGCAGGATCAGTTCCACCGAGTATGAACTCTCCACCACCGCGTGGTTGAAGTTCCGGTGTCGTATGTCTGCAACCGAAGCGTCCGGGACCGTCAAGACGGCACGAGCACTCGCCGAGATGCCGGATATCGCAGGGCAGGCGATCGCAGGGAACGTCGTCCCGAGCGCCGTCAAGCTGCTCGCCAGGACGCGTGACGCCCATTCGGAGCAGTTCGCCGAGGACGAAACGATGTTCGCCGATATCTCGACCTACCTCGACCCAGGCGATCTCCGAAGAGCCGTGTCGTACTGGGTGCAACAGGTTGACTACCCATCAGCCCTCGACGACGTTGAGTCCCTGAGACGAGGTCGTCGTTTCTACTTCAACCAGTCCTACCGCGGGATGTGGGCCGCAACGGGTGACGTCGACCCCGAGTCCGGTCACATCATCTCCACGGCGCTCCACAGCCTCACCGATCCTGCCAACCTCGATGGTGAAGACACGAGATCAGCGCCCCAACGGAATGCCGACGCTCTCACGGATATCTGCCAGTTCTTCCTCAATCACAACGACTCCGTCGAGACCTCTGGAGGCGAGAAGCCCCATATCACGGTGACAGTCGACTACAGAATCCTGAGTCGAGAACTCCAGCGGTTGCCAGAGATCGATGGTGTCGCTATCGACCCTGAGACGCTTCGTCGGCTTACCTGCGACGCTGGAATCATCCCGATGGTCCTCGGCTCGGGCTCCGAGGTCCTCGATGTGGGCCGCAAGACTCGCACGATCCCCGCAGCGATTCGACGAGCACTCGACCAACGTGACGGTGGCTGTACATGGAAGGGGTGCACCGCACCCGCATCATGGACGGACGCTCACCACATCGTCCACTGGGCCGATGGCGGTGAGACTGCGCTCCACAACCTCGTACTCCTCTGCCGCAGACACCACACAGCGACACATGAGGGCAAGAGCCCTCCTGATCGATAACGCTGACCCGAAACTGAATTCCCTGCTTCCGTAGTAAGTATCTAAGCAATCGTGAGCGACATTCGATATGGTGTGACCATGATCTACGTGCTCATGACAGCCCTCAATGAGGAGCAGGGTCTTGCCGACCTGCTCCCCAAGTTGCCAACGCATGTCGACGGACACGATGTGCAGATCATCGTCATCGACGACGGCTCCACAGATGCGACCTCCGCAGTTGCCATGGAACATGGATGTATCACGCTCACATCGGAGAGCAACCACGGAAAGGGTGCGTCGCTCCAGATCGGACTCAGGGCACTCCAGGACCTGGAGTACGACGCACTGGTTTTCATGGACTCAGACGGCCAACACGATCCCGACGAATTCGCTGCAATGGTCGAGCCTATCCTGGACGGAACCGTCGACCTCATGGTCGGATCGAGATACCTCGCGAACCCGGGCCGAGGACATGCCCCCTGGAACAGGTACCTCGTACGGAGCGCATCGGTCGTGCTGCTCAACACGATTCTGTCACTCGACATCACCGACCCGTACTCCGGGTACAGGGCGATGACCCCGGAGGCCGTCGGGTGTATCGAACTCATCGGCGACCGATACGAAAGCGAACTTGAGATGATCTTCTGTGCCGTACACCACGAACTGCGTGTTGCCGAGAAACCGATTCCAAAGATCTACGGCCCCGCCACATCGAAAATGGGGATGAGATACGGCAAGCTGTTCGGAAGGATCGATGTCGTGAGCCGATACGCCCTCACGATTGCGAGGGGTGCACTGGCCAGGTACACCCACTCCCCCAGCAAGACCAAGGAACCCATCAGTCCATGAACGAACCCGACAACGCACACCTCCTCGACGATCTCCTCACAGACTTCGCAGCGCTGGTCGACACCGACACGCTCGTTGGCAACGCAGACGCGTTCCTCAACGAGGCCTCGGGGTTGGTCCGCTACATCTACTCAACGGGGCACATCCCGAGTCCGGCGGACCCGTTCAAGGGCCGCACCACCGAACCCGAACCTGACCCCGATCTGTTCTACACGATGTTCTGGAGGATGTTCGATCGAACGCCGGCGTCCATGGTCCAGTCCTTTGCGATCCCACTGCGCCGGATCATCGCACAGAAGATCTTCAAACACTGCGGAGAGGGTGTGATCTTCCATCACAACGTCCTGTTCTCCAAAGGATCCAACATCTCGATAGGTGACTGGTCGCTGATCAACCGGTACGTGATGCTTGACGACCGTGCTGACATCAACATCGGCTCGTTCGTGATGGTCGCAGCAGGTGTCACTATCGAAACGCATACACACCCTTTCGACGACTTCTCGGTCCCCATTGCGTACGGTGGACGCAGCGGACTTCCCGTGTCTGTTGGGAGCAACTCTGTTGTTGGCTACAACACTGTGCTCATGGCAGGTGTTCAGATCGGCTACCGCTGCATCATCGGAGCCAACTCGGTCGTCACCAGGGACGTACCCGATTACACCGTGGTCGGCGGTGTCCCTGCAAAGCCGATCAAACAGTATCTACCGCCCGAATCCGGTGATGTCTGGACCCCGGCAGATGGACGTCCCGAAGGCGTCTGATGCCCTACCAGCCGCTCAGGTAGGCCGACCCTGTCATCTTGGAATCATCGAATCTGTACAGCAGGCATTCGCCAATTCGATTGCCACTCTCCCATAACCCTTGCCCCGGCCACACGGACCACGTGTCAAGAGCTGAGGATTCGTAGTCGCGATCGATGTATCCTTCGAACCGATTCCGACAGACGGCCTTGAGATCGTCGATTACCGTGTCATCTCCCGGGTACGGCCCAGTCGGGAATTCGTAGACGAAGAACACCTCGAAGTCGTGCGGATCATCACACGACAGGTACGAGAAGGTTTCGGCCGCCAGATACCTGTCCAATTCGTCATCGTCCAGGCATTGACCAACGATTAGGGCGTCAGCATCGTCGGCTACGACGGTCGTGGCCGTGGCAGCCGAGGCGGTGCCGCCAGACGTATTCGAGGCTTCGAACCCGTCAATAACTTCCGTGATCACGACCGACGCTGCGATCACACCGGCGAACAGAAGCGTGGAACCAACGAGGAAGACCAGTATGAACAGGAGCCATCCAGGGAGGCGGGACCACCAACCGCCACCTGACGGTCCAGCCTGAGACGACGTCACGCAAAAACCTCCAAGAGTCGACAGCAACGCTATCACCCTCCCGGATACTCGCAACACCCACAGACGCTCCCGCTCGAATCGATTCGATCATCGTCTAAGCGGGTAGCCTCGGACACGATGAACACCAGTGATGCAACGAAGCCAGCGTTCAGAGGTCGGCTTCATCAGCTGATGTTCCCCATATCGGTGATTGCGGGCATCGTCCTCGTCGTGTCAGCTCCCACGCAGGCAGGCCGCATCAGTTCTGCCGTGTTCGCCACAACCGCAGCCTTGCTGTTCGGCGTCAGTGCTTTGCTCCACCGTGGAACGTGGTCCCAGGGCACCGAAGCCCTGCTCAGGCGCCTGGACCACGCGAATATCTACCTGATCATCGCTGGCACCTACACACCGTTTGCAGTGCTTGCCCTGCCGCCAAACGAGGGACGGATACTGCTCCTGATCGTGTGGACAGGTGCACTGTTAGGCGTCATCTTGAGAGTCTTCTGGGTCGGTGCGCCGCGGTGGCTCACCACCACGCTGTATGTCGTGGTCGGCTGGGTGGCGATTCTCTTCATTCCTGGACTCATCAACGGGGCCGGTGTCACCGTTGTTATTTTGATCGTCATCGGCGGCGTCCTCTACACGCTCGGAGCGGTGGTCTATGCGACAAAGTGGCCGAATCCCTTTCCCGGCACCTTCGGTTTTCACGAAGTATTCCACGCGCTGACCGTCGCTGCTTTCTCCGTTCACTACATCGCTGTGTGGCTCGTCGTACATCAGTGAAGACCGCTTCGACGAGAAGACTCATACGAACGCTCGGCTATGTCGCGACGTAGTGCTCGTTGCCGGTTCACACGGTCGCTTTCAACAGATCCCGTGTGAGAGTGTGTGCGCCTGGTTCGATGCCGAGAACACTCCCCTCGGGGAGCTCCCTCCAGTGTTCATCGGTGAGCGGTTCCGAGGCGATCACGACCGATCGATAGGTGTCATCAGCCTCTGGACAGTGTGAAACCCCACACACGGCACAGTCCCTGACCCCACGTCGATGCGTCCAGTACAGCGTGTTACCCCAGCGACTCGCAGCCATGTGCCTCCCGTCGCTGATAAGGAAATTGAGTTTCGGTGGTCGCGATGCCCCCGAAAGGACCGAAATGTCGACCAGGTCGAGAACAGCGTCAGCGAGCAGTTCGACGACTGGTTCGAGGCTCGTCGCCGTCTGGTAGGGGTCAAGTCCGTAGTCACCCATCCTGTTCAACAGCCACAGGAACACCATCTCTGAATCCGTTTGGCCGGCCGGTGGCCCGAATGGGCCGATGTCGAGCCTCGTGGCGGCGTGTTCGAACTCGTCGACCGTCCCATTGTGAGCGAACGCCCACGTTCCGAAAGTGAACGGATGAGTGTTCTGCTCAGCCACCCTTCCCACCGTGGCTGCACGTACATGCGCGATGGCTGCCTCGGACCAGATACTCGAAGCGATCTCGATGAACTGCTTGTCCGCAAAAGCGGGCATCGTACTCTTGATCACTTCCTTCTTCTCACCGACCCAATGCGCAATACCCCACCCGTCAGCGTTGCGCACACCGCGACCATCCCTATCACTCTGGACGATCAGAGCGTTCTGAGCTGAGACAAGGCTGCATTCGAGCCTCGTCGCATCGGTTGCGAGAAATCCGTAGAGACGACACATGGCAACTCCTTTCACCTACATCAACGCCCATCGCGGTGCCGACACCACGCGACTGTCAGGCGAGAGACGATTAGGGGACGCGTCGATGGTCTGTGGAAACGGCGCCGCGTCCCGGCTATGTTGGCTCCATGTCCGACTCCCCATACTTCTCCGCATACCGAGCGTCGATCGATCAACCACTGGAGTTCTGGGCAAACGCTGCACAGGACATCGACTGGATCACTCCGTGGACCAGCGTCATGGAGACCGGTACTGGCCCCGTACCGCGCTGGTTCGTGGGCGGCGAACTCAACACCTGCTACAACGCGCTTGACCGCCACGCAGATGGAGGCCGAGGCGATCAGACCGCCCTGATCTACGACAGCGCCGTCACAGGTGTCGTTGAGAAGTACTCCTACTCCGAACTGCGTGATCTGGTCGCCCGCTTCGCTGGCGTCCTCGCCGCAAGGGGGGTCGGCAAGGGTGACCGGGTTGTGATCTACATGCCGATGATCCCGCAGGCCGCCATTGCGATGCTTGCATGCGCCAGGCTTGGCGCCGTCCATTCCGTCGTGTTCGGAGGGTTCGCATCGCGGGAACTCGCAGTGCGCATCGATGACTGCAGGCCGAAAGCGGTGATCTCGGCATCGTGTGGTGTCGAGGTCGACAGGGTGATCGAATACAAGCCGTTGCTCGATGCTGCAGTAGATCTTGCTGAACACAAACCAGATCACACGATCATCTACCAGCGTGACATGGCCACAGCATCGATGGTTCCCGGCCGCGACCTGGACTGGGAAGCCGAGATGGAGGACACCGTTCCTCATGAATGTGTGCCAGTGTCGGCGACTGACCCGCTCTACATCCTCTACACATCTGGTACGACGGGCGAACCCAAAGGGATCATCCGCGACAACGGTGGGCATGCGGTCGCACTCAAGTGGTCGATGAACAACGTGTACGGGGTCGAACCCGGCGAGGTCTGGTGGGCTGCATCCGACGTCGGTTGGGTCGTTGGCCACTCGTACATCGTCTACGGTCCGCTCATCCATGGCGCAACGTCCATCCTGTATGAGGGAAAACCTGTTGGCACCCCTGACGCAGGCGCGTACTGGCGAGTGATCTCGCAACACGGGGTCGTCTCGATGTTCACGGCACCGACCGCGATCCGAGCGATCAGACAGCAAGACCCGGACGGTGAGTTGATCTCGGATTACGACCTAACGAATCTCCGGTCTCTCTTCCTCGCTGGTGAACGCTGCGACCCTGACACACTCGGCTGGGCGGGAGACCAACTCGGCGTACCCGTCATCGACCATTGGTGGCAGACAGAGAGTGGATGGGCGATCGTGTCGGCCTGCCTCGGCATCGAACACACGGAGATCGTTCCAGGATCGCCGGGCCGGCCGGTGCCAGGCTGGCAGGTATCGGTACTCGACCCGGACGGCGAAAAAGTTGCACCCGACGAGATCGGCGCCATCTGCATCAGGATCCCGATGCCCCCTGGATCACTACCGAACCTATGGGAGGCAGAGGAACGGTTCGTCAAGACGTACCTCACAGGGTTCCCGGGCTACTACGAAACTGCCGACGCCGGCTACAAGGACCGCAACGGTTACCTCTACGTCATGGCGCGCACAGACGACATCATCAATGTCGCAGGGCACAGACTCTCCAACGGTGCCCTCGAAGAAGTCCTTGCCTCTCATCCTGACGTTGCGGAGTGTGCCGTTATCGGGGTCGCAGATCCGCTCAAAGGCCAACTCCCCGTAGGATTCCTCGTCCTCAAGGTCGGAGCTGCGGCCAGCAACGCGGAGGTCGTTGCCGACGTGGTGGCAGCAGTCCGCTCCGAGATCGGCCCTGTTGCGGCATTCAAGAAAGCCGTCGTTGTTGACCGCTTGCCCAAGACACGCTCAGGGAAGATCCTGCGTGGCACGATCGTCAAGATCGCCAACGATGAGCCATGGGAGATGCCGGCCACCGTCGATGATCCAGTGATCTTCGACGACATAACAACAGCACTTGAATCGGTCGGCTATCCGAGAAGAGTCGCTGGCAAGGACTGAGGGGAGACGGTTGCCGCGACAGCTTACGACAGCGCTGCAAAGGCGACCGCAACCTCTGCGGCAACCCGTGCGTTGTTCTCAGACAGAGCGAGGTTCGCAGGAATATTGTCGCCGTCGAGAGCTTCTGAGATCTGACCGAGGACGAACGGTGTCACTGCTGCGCCCACAACACCACGGCGTACTGCTTCGGACAACGCGCCGGACATGGCGTCCTGGATCTCAGCGGATGACAGGGCCTCTGCTTCTGGGATCGGAACGCCGACAAGTGCACCCCCACCCCACTCGAACCGCTCCTTGATGAAGGCGGCCACAGCTTCGGGCCTGTCAAGACGAAGAGGAACCGGCAGTCCGCTCGAGCGAGCGTAGAACATGGGGAACTCGTCGGTCTGGTAGCCGATGACAGGAACCGACAGCATCTCGAGGTGTTCAAGCGTGCCGGGGATATCAAGGAACGCCTTTGCACCAGCCGACACCGTCAGCACGCCGTAGCGCGCGATCGCACCAAGGTCGGCCGATACGTCCCCCGTCTCGGCTGAACCATGATGAACACCACCGATCCCACCGGTGGCGAACACGCGGATACCTGCACGCGCAGCAATCGCCAGCGATGCGGACACCGTCGTCGCTCCCACCGGCCACCGATTGGCAACCGCTGCCGCAAGGTCGCGTTCCGCTGTCTTGACCGCTTCGCCAAGGATCCGGTCATGCATGTCTTCGTCAAGCCCCACGCGGACGTTTCCATCGATTACGGCCGTCACCGCGGGGATCGCACCAGCATTGGAAACAGCGGCAATTGTTCGCGTGAGTGCCTCTTCATTCGCTGGCGACGGTAGGCCAAGATTCGAGAAGATCGTGCTCTCGAGGGCGACCACCGGACGCTCTGAGTTCATGGCATCGGCGACTGCCGCGCTGAAGATGATGCTGGACATGGGGTTTCCGTTCTCGGGGCGTCCCGTAAGCCTACGGGGAGAGTCGTGTGAGCACGCTCGCGGCTACGGCGTGGCCGTTCGCAAGCGCAGCCTCGACATCATAGTCGCCCATCATGGCGACTATGAATCCCGCAGCGAACGCATCGCCCGCCCCAGTTGTGTCGCGCACATTGGCGAGTTGCTGAGCAGAAGCGGATGCAACGATCCCGGAACTGTCGAGCGCCACCGCGGCTCGAGGACCATCCTTCACAACAGTGAGGTCGATTCCTGGGAGACCCTTGGCATCGGAAACCTCAAGGACATTCGCCTCATCCCTGTTGAACAGCACAACACCCGGGCCGACCGATGAGAGAAGGTCACCGAACCTCTGGACACCGAATTCCTCGATGATCGCTACCGACGAAGCATCGACGCTCACGGTTCCCCCTCGCTCCTTCATGATGCGTATCGCTTCGAGGGAGGCCTCTGCGATCGGGCCACCGACAAGCGAGTAGGCCGGCAGATGGACCCAGTCGACACCGTCGAGGTCTGCCTTGCTCACATGATCGAGTTCTATCGCCGCCGCACGATCTGGCAGCATCGAGCGTTCACCGACAGCATCGACAAGAACGATGATCGTACCTGTGCGGCCAGAGCGTTGGACAACAGCGTCAACTCCGGCGTTGGCCAGTTCGGACACGAGCACCCGCCCGATGGTGTCATTCCCGACGCGCCCGATGAATCGGACCGGGACCCCGGTACCGGCCGCAGCAACAGCAACGTTCGCTGCACTTCCGCCGCGCCGTCTGTGGATCTCGACATCCGTGTCCGTTCCTTTGGCGATGTCGGAACTCAACCACGCGACGACGTCTTCGACGAGGTCACCTATACAGCACAGCATGCGTATCGATCAGGTGAGGATCTCCTCGGTCTCCTGATCCACCCCAGCCCGGCGCCGCTTCTTGATGATCATGATCACAGCAATGCCACACACAGCTGCAACAACTCCACAGATCAGCGTTCTCCTCGACAGCCTACGGGCGCGTACCGTTGCCGTCGCGACGACCTCGGTTACCTTGTCAGCGACGTCGATGAGCGCGTCAGCCTGGTCGAGTCTGCCCTGGGCAAAGTCAAGGCCACGCTGTATCTGGTCAACAGATACCTGGGCGAGTTCGATCGTGTCAGTAGCGGTCATGGAACTTCCTCTTCCATTGGGTACCAACGATTCTACCCACCGTCGATCGACTGCCAAGCGACGTCAACGCCTCAGGCATTTCGTCCTAGATGCTCGGAGACGCTGCCAGTGTCACAACGACGGACAGACCACCATCCGGAACGTTCGTCGCGCTGATCGAACCGCCTGATTGGCTCACGAGATGGGCGACGATCGCCAGGCCGAGTCCGGTGCCAGGCTCATCTATGTCGCCCCGCCAGAATCGGTCGAAGATCTTCTCAAGATCCTCACCAGGAACACCCAGCCCGGAATCGACAACGGTGATCCGACACTGTCCCCGTGAGTTCGTGGATACCGACATCATCACCGAAGAGCCGGCGGGTGTGTAGCGCAGCGCATTGTCGATGAGATTGTCGAGGATCTGCTCCAGGGCGCCTGGCAACGCGACGGCATCACACACGATGTCGTCGTCGACACGCATGTCCAATGCAATGGATCCCTCTTGCGCAACGGGTTCCCACAGTGAGAACCTCTGGGACACGACGTCCACCACATCGACCGGGACCGCGCCGGCACTCCCCTCCCGTGACAGTTCAAGGAGCTGATCGATGACAAGCCTGAGACGCTCCACTTCAACGACGACATCTCCGAGAGCGACGAGTTCCTCGGCACTTGCGTCAGCTTCAAGATTCTCTAGTTTCAATCGCATGGCCGTGAGCGGTGTCCGAAGCTGGTGAGAAGCATCTGCGACGAACGAGCGTTGAGACTCCACGAGTGATTCGACGCGTTCTGCCATCTCGTCGAAGGTGGCTGCGAGTTCAGCGAGCTCTGGAGGTGCGTCTGCGATGCCTGCTCGGGCCGACAGGTCGCCTCCTGCGATGAGCGCCGCTGTCTCGCCAAGACGAGCAATCGGACGCGTGACAGAGCGCGCAACGACGAAGGCAACCACTGCGGTGGCACCGACTGCCACGACGACGACCAGACCGAGGCTCAGCCACATCGCGTGCACCTGTTCCTCGACATCGTCGTTGAAGACCGTCATTCGCACCGCCCCGTACACATGTGCACCCGATGCCACTGGTACTGCGGCGACGAACAATTCCTCCTGAAGCGTCGACGAGTACCGCGTGCCAGAGAATCGTTCGCCGCCCAACGCGGCTTCGATCTCAGGGCGACTCGAGAACGATCGTGGCGTGTCATCGCTGGTGTCGACAACAGAGTCTCCTTCGACGTCAACAACGACCACGCGTACTCCGGTTCGCTGTGCATATGCCTCTGCGGGCACGGGAACGATCTCAAGATCGTGCTGCAGCGCATCCTCGTAGATGGTTGCCAGCACCACGGCGTCACGCTCAAGAGCAACAGCGAACTGCTCCCGCTGACGTTCCGCGAACACGATCCCGAACGGGATCGCAAGGGCACCAGCAAGCACGAGCACGATGGCGACATACCCCGCGAGCAGGCGTTTGATCACTGATCCGTACCTGCGAACTGGTATCCGACCCCTCGCACGGTACGAATGAGATCCGGAGAGCCCAGCTTCTTGCGAAGCGACGCGATGTGCACATCGAGCGTCTTGGTCGAACCCCACCAGTTCTCGTCCCACACTGCCCGCAGGATCTCATCGCGAGACAGCACGGCACCAGGGTCGGCCGTGAGACAGTCGAGAAGATCGTACTCCTTGGGCGTGAGAGGTATCTCTGAACCGTTGAACGTCACGATACGGGTGCGGTGATCGATCAGAAGCCCGTCGAACTCGACGGTATCACCGCGCGTAACGCTCCTGTCCGATGCGCGACGGGTCACTGCCCTGATGCGGGCGGTGAGTTCTCTGAATCCGAATGGCTTCACGATGTAGTCATCGGCGCCAAGGTCGAGCAGGGACACACGATCGATCTCATCTGAGCGAGCGGTGACGATGATGATCGGAACATCCGATCGTTCACGGATTCCGGCCGTAACAACCTCACCGTCGACATCGGGGAGACCCAGATCCAGAAGCACAACGTCGTGGTTTCGTTCCGCGATCGCGTCTCGACCAGACCTCACCCAGGTAACTTCGTACCCCTGCCGTTGCAACCCTTCGACAAGGGGTTCGGCGATCCCGAGATCATCTTCAACAAGGAGTACCCGCATCACGCCATGCTCGCACGTCTCGTTGGCATACCCGTGCTTCTTTACCCGATTCTTACCTTGAGTTTCCTTTGCCCTGACCTTGTGTCGGTATGTTTATGACAGTACATCAGACGTCCAGGGAGATATCATGAAACATCGCACCGCAATTATCACGGCAGCTTCGATCGTGGTGGTCATGGTCGCGGCAACAGCCGCGATAGCCACGAATCTCGGGATTCTCGATTCAGCGACCACCGCGTCGGATGTGGGTACGCTGAGCATCGAGACGATCGAAACTGTGCCACCAACAGTCGTTGCCATCGTCGAAACACCGCCAGCGGAGATCGTTGTGGTCGAGGACGCGTCAGCAACGGAATCGTCTGATTCTGTTACGAACGGGGTACTTTCCGCGTACGCAGTAGGAGATGCAGGCATCGTGACGCTGGGTAATAACGGGGCGATTCTCACCATCGTAGACATCGAGACCAATCCCGGCTGGGCGACCACCGAGGTCGTCGAGGAACCCTCCATCGAGATCAGGTTCGTGGGCACCGGCGGTGGATCGCTTCAGTTCACGGCGCACCTCGACGATGCCGGTGAGATCGTCACCGCAGTCAACGATCTCACAGCGGCAGCCGTCATCGTGGTGACTGAAACCGTCTACGAGGATGACGCGCCGGTCGCGAATGCCTCGGTGGGTTCGGGCTCCGAAGGCACCGAGACTTCATCATCGAGCAGCTCATACGACGATGACGACGAATACGACGACGATGACGATGGCTACGACGATGATGCCGAAGACGACGAGGACGAGGAAGAAGACGAAGACGAAGA
>JAMBLL010000164.1 GCA_023336765.1 Actinomycetes bacterium
AGCCAGGTCGTCAGCCTGAACGTCCCCTACCGGGGAGCCTGTTTCGGTTTCCCCACAACCGACGTACTCGCGGCGCAACTCGGGGACAGGTTCGGGTATGTGCTCATGTTCCAGGAGCACGGAGTGGCCGAAGCTGGGTTTGCGGCGGATCCGCAATCGTGGCTCATGGGCTTCTACTCCGGAGGGGCGCGTGGACGAGAATTCATGACCAGCGACGAGCTTGCCACCTATGTGGACGCGTTCACAGTTGGTGGGATATCGGGACCCGTGAACTGGTATCGCAACATCGACAGGAACGCTGCGGCTTTGGGACACACACTCGATGCGCCGATTACTCAGCCGACGCTCATGATCGTCGCCGACAGCGATCCCGTGCTGCCCATCTCCCTCACGGACGGAATGGACCGATGGATCGGGGACCTCGAGACCGTTGTGATCGACGACTGCGGACACTGGACGCAACAGGAACGTCCCGAAGCGGTCAACGCAGCACTCATCGGATGGCTGAACAGAACCCCATGATGTCCCTTGCCCGCGATTGGTTCTTCTCGATTCTTACAGTGGTGGCTTTCGGTTTGACCCTGCTCGTTTTCGACCTCATGGGGCGTGTCGCGCTGCTATTCGGTCTCCGGCCATTCGAATGGGTGATGGCGTGGCTCCAGAGGTCGCTGCTCGCGATCTTCGGAATCTCAGGCGTCCGATTCGACATCGAGGGACTCGACGGGTTCGCACCCTCTGGCGGGTACCTTTTCGTTTCGAACCACCAGAGCATGTACGACATCCCGATCTTCGGGGGCATTCTCGTCCGCAACTTTCCAAAGTACGTGGCCAAGAAGTCGCTTGCATCCGGAATACCCGCGATAAGCCTGAACCTCAAGCGCGGTGGTAACGCATTGATCGACCGCGGCGACAGAGACCAGGCGATGAACTCGATTTCTGAGATGGCGCGCGAGTGCCAGGACCGTAAGGTGTCCGCCGTCATCTTCCCTGAGGGGACACGTTCGCGCGACGGATCATTGGGCGAGTACAGGGTGGGCGGTGTGGCAGCCCTCATGTCTGGTGCCCCGGATCTCCCGATCATCCCAACGGTCATCGACGGTTCATGGAAGGTGTTTGCCAACAACATGTTTCCGATTCCCTACGGGACCCGTGTGCGTGTCCGGTTCGGAGACCCGATCCAAAGAACACCCGACGAGGATCCCTCCGTGATCACACAACGCTGCGCGTCCTGGGCGGACGAGGTGCTGGAGGAGTGGAGCAGCGATGACCGATGACCGATGACCGTACACCAGGGTTCTTTGGCTGATGGCTGATGGCTGATGGCTGTGAGCTGTAGGCTGTTCCTATGGAAGATGTACGTATTGGATTATTCATTGACTACGAGAACCTTGCCATCGGTGCACGAGAGGATCTCGGGATCACCTTCGACTTTGGGCCGATAGCTGACGCACTCGCTGAGCGGGGACGGGTTGTCGTGCGGCGTGCATACGCAGATTGGTCCCGGTTCGAGAAGGACCGCCAGATGCTCACGACGAACCATGTCGAACTCATCGAGATACCGCAACGCAAGGGCATGGTGCGCAAGAACGC
>JAMBLL010000165.1 GCA_023336765.1 Actinomycetes bacterium
CCTCCCGGCTTGAGAACACGAGCGATCTCCTGCATCGTTGTATCGACCGAGTCGAGGTTCCTGAAGACATACGCGGAGAACACAGCATCGAAGGTTTCATCTGCGAAGGGCAATGACTCACCGACCGACACCACACGGGCAGAGGCATCATTGAACTCGAGCATCTCCACTGCAGGGTCGAGAGCAACGATCTCGCGGGGAGCGAAAATCGGATTCGCAGCACCCGTGCCTGCGCCGAGGTCGAGGAGGCGACCCTGGGGAAGGCGTGACACAACCGTTCGACGCCACTTCTGATCCTGGCCAAGCGAGAGAATCGCATTCAGCCGGTCGTACCTACCTGCGATGTCCTTGAAGACGGTGCCGTTACTCATCCGGCTTCGATTACGTCGAACCCCGTGTACGGGACGAGGACATCCGGGATGCGGATCGACCCATCGGCCTGCTGGTGATTCTCCATCAGGGCGATCAGGTGACGAGGAGTGACGACGGTCCCATTGAGCGTGTGCACGAGTTCGTTCTTACCTTCGTCCTTGTACCTGATCTTGAGCCGTCTTGCCTGGAAGTCAGTGGTATTGGATGTTGATGTGACCTCGCGATAGCGTCCCTGTCCGGGGAACCAGGCTTCGATGTCGTACTTCTTTGACGCCGACGATCCGAGATCGCCAGCGGCCACGTTGACCACTCGATACGGGATCTCGAGAGCACGGATGATCTCCTCCTCACGTTCGAGGAGGTAGTCGTGCTCGTCACGGGATCTATCGGGATGGACGAAGGAGAACATCTCGGCCTTGTCGAATTGGTGCACACGGAACATGCCACGTGTGTCCTTGCCGTAGGTCCCGGCCTCAACACGAAAACACGTGGACATCCCCACGTAGCGCAGCGGGAGTTCGTCGACATCGAATATCTCGTCACCGTGCATCGCTGCAAGGGGTACCTCGGAGGTTCCCACCAGGTACAGATCGTCCTCACGGACAGAATACACCTGCTCCCTGTCGCCTGGAAAGAACCCCGTGCCGTACAGAGCGTGCTCGCGCACGAGCACAGGTGGGATGACCGGTGTGAACCCGTGCGAAGCAACCTCCGCCACAGCCCAGCGCATCAAGGCCATCTCGAGAAGGGCGAGTCTTCCCTTCTTGAGTACGAACCGACTGCCGGACATCTTCACAGCCCGTTCGACATCTATGACACCGAGGGCCACTCCGAGATCGAGGTGATCCACTGCGTCGAAGCCGAACTGCGGTGGCTCACCAACACGCTTGATCTCGACAGCATCGGATTCCTCAAGGCCATCAGCCGCACTCAGGTCTGTCATGTTGGGAAGCGTCATCCACTGGGCGTTGAACTGCTCGTCGAGGTCGTCGGCGGTCGCAAGGAGATCTTTGTACCGTGAGGCGAGTTCACCAGCCTCGGCTATGGCAGCTTGTTTGTCAGTGCCGTCGAGTCCAGGAATCGACTTTCCGATCTCCTTCTGCTGTGAGCGAACAACCTCGGCTTCCGCTCGGGAGCTTCTTCGTTCCTTGTCCAGCGATGCCAGCGAAACGAGGTCGATGGTGACCCCCCGGCGCGCAAGCGAAGCTTCCAGGTCTTCGGGGTGATCTCTGAGGAGTGCGATGTCGATCATGATCAGAGGTTACCGACCGACCGCACGGTCCACAGCTGCCTGCTCCTCCGGAGACAACTCCTCAATTCCCACTCCCGCACGGACTTCCTTCGTGAAGAACATCGTCTCTTCTCGTGATGTGAGGATCGTGATCACGATCCCGTCTGCCTGTTGGTTCAACAAGGCAATCGACCGTGATCTGTTTCCAACGATGTTGCCGAAGGCGTTGTACGAGATGACACCGATGTAGCTCA
>JAMBLL010000166.1 GCA_023336765.1 Actinomycetes bacterium
CGCAAGGGTCAAGGTTCGATCGCCGACCTGAACCTGCTTGACGCGAAAGGTATCGATCTGGGGTGGCATCGCCACAGCGTCAGAATCTGTTGACGCTTCTTCGGCCACAGGAACTGTCGACACCGTTGGGTCATCATCGGAATAGTTCGTCGTGGTACAAGCAGACAGGACGAGGGCGATGAGGAGTACGGGAATGGCTCGCATGGTCGTGAACCTAGCCGCTAGCCCCAGATACTCAAGCAGCGGTACTGACCGAAAGTGGCCTGCCGCGGGTGTATCGTCCTCGGCATGTCAGCAGAAGTGATCGCATACGTTGCAGTGAGCCTGGATGGGTATCTTGCTGGCGACGACGGGGCTGTCGACTTTCTCGAACCCTTCGGCACTGACGAGTACGGATTTCACGACTTCTTCGACAGCATCGACGCTGTTGTCATGGGGAGTGCTACGTACGAGCAGATCCTCGGTTTCGGCTGGCCGTATGGCAACACACCAGGACTGGTGCTCACAACCAGGGAGCTCGACACGCCAGAGGAACCAGAGATCAGTTACTCGGAGGAGCCCACAGGGATCGCCATTCATCGGTACGCCGATCTGTACGACGGGCGGGTCTGGGTGGTTGGCGGGGGCAAAGTCATCACCGAGGGATTGGTCCAGGGAGCCATCGACATTCTCGAGATGTATGTGATGCCCGTGGTTCTCGGCTCCGGCGTACCCTTGTTCTCATCCCCCTACAACGGCCGCTTCGACCTGACCGATACGGAGGCATTCAGCAACGGTGTGGTGAAGTTGGTCTACTCCACGACTCCGTGAGGAGCGCTATGCGTCGGAGGACACGAGCAACGCCGGACCCGCATCGCCAGCGTTGACGTTTGTTGGTTGCAGGGCGAGCCAGACGGTCGGGTAGTCCTTGCGTGCGATGCCGACGGTCAATTCAACATGGCTGGGGTCAGTGAAGGTTCCTGCAGAGATGTCCTGCGATCCTTTCGAGAACCAGAGCTGGTACACGAAGCCATCGGGTGCAGGTCCGAGGTCGCTGGACTCGAATACAACCCGCGTTCCAGCATCCATGTTCCAGCCGGTCACCACTGCCGACGCCGACGGACTGACATCCGTACCAGCCATCGTCGCCTCCCAATCCGGGGAGGGCGATCGCGACAGCATCGCGAACACGCCAACGATCAGGAAAAGGGCAGCTGCTACGGAACCGAACATCACAGCCACCGACCGCGACGAGAACCGCCGCGATTCGATGTGGGTCACGTCCGGCGCCAAAGAGGTCTCAGATGACCCCACTCCAGTGACGGCAGCAACGATGGAGTCCTCGAGTCCGGATGGAGGCTCGACCCACATCGATTCGCTCCGGAGGTCCATCCGGACGTGCTCGATGTCACCGACGGCCCTCCGACATTCGACACATCCGTCGAGATGTGATTCGACCTTGTCCGTTGTCTCCCCCGCAAGGAGGGATGCACGTGCGTCCTGGCAGTTCATGCGCTTTCTTCCTGAAGATGGTGCAGGCTATCTGCGAGCCTGCGATGTGCTCTGTATGACCTCGATTTGACGGTACCCACAGGCATCCCGAGTCGCTCCGCGGTTTCTTCCTGCGTGTACCCGAGAAAGTACGTGTGTTTGAGGATGTCTCGTTCGTTCGGCGGGAGCTCGTCGACAGCAAGCCTGACCTGCCATTCCTCCCATGCCCCCTCGATCGACGGCGGGAGGACAGCGATCTCGCGATCGTCGATCTCAACCGTGGCATGGCGCCGTTCCCTGCGGTAGACGTCGATAGCGACACGTCTGGCGATCGTGTACAGCCACGGCCCCATGTCGCGATCTGGGTCGACCCTGTC
>JAMBLL010000167.1 GCA_023336765.1 Actinomycetes bacterium
CCCATCGTTCCAAGGCCTCCCGAGTTGATCCAGTGGTTCGGGTGTTCGAACTGCCAGAACTGTGCGGCCCACATCTGATGCTGTCCGACGCCTGCAACGACGATCCCGTCAGGCCCGACGTGTTTGGAGAGTTCATCGATGACGAGCTGCTGCAAGATGGGCCCATCGTCGTCCTGGTTGTACGCGAGGGGAAAGTTCGTCTGCCAGTCCTTGATCGTGGCAAGCCACTCATGCCTTTGTGGTGTGCCGTTGCTCGTGAGAGACTCCGCACCAGCCTCGAGGAGTTGCGTCAGGACCGCCTTGGCGTCACCAACGATGGGGACATCTGCGTTGCGGATCTTCCCAATTTCTGCAGGGTCCACGTCGATATGGATGACCTTTGCGAACGGTGCAAAATACTCCGGGTTCCCTGTGACCCTGTCATCGAAGCGGGCACCGATCGTGACGAGTAGATCGGCCTTTTGGATGGCAGTGGATGCCGTGTAGCACCCGTGCATCCCTGACATGCCAAGTGCGAGAGGGTGCGAATCAGGGATGGCGCCTCGTGCCATCAGCGTCGTAACAACAGGCAGGTTCTGCGCTACTGCGAACTCGGTGAGTTCCTCGCTCGCCCCCGCCCTGATGATCCCTCCACCGGCGTAGAGAACGGGCCGTTCTGACGACGCGATCATCTCGAGAGCGTTCTTGATCTGCTTGGGGTGTCCCTTGACCGACGGTTTGTAGCCAGGCAGGTCGAGTTGCCCGCGGCCCGTCCATGTTCCTTCCGCAAAGAGGGCGTCCTTGGTGACATCGACAAGAACGGGTCCTGGCCGGCCTGTTGAGGCAACATGGAAGGCCTCGCGGACCGTGTCCGCTATCTCGTTCGGGTCGGTCACCAGGTAGTTGTGCTTGGTCACAGGCATCGAGACTCCCCATGTGTGGGTCTCCTGGAATGCATCGAGACCGATCGATCGCGATCCCACCTGGCCCGTGATCGCGACGACAGGGATCGAGTCCATAAACGCATCTGCCAGAGGAGTGATCAGGTTGGTCGCCCCCGGGCCAGATGTTGCGATCGTTACTCCGACGCGTCCCGTCGCGTGGGCATATCCCGAAGCCATGTGGCCAGCACCCTGTTCGTGTCGCGCAAGGATGTGGCGGATAGGGCTGTGATGGAGCGAATCGTACGCGTGAAGGATGGCACCTCCCGGTACGCCAAAGATGACATCGACGTTCTCATGTTCGAGGGCTCGTATGAGGATGTCTGCACCGGTAAGTTGTTCGCCCATGTGGTTCTCCAGATATGGAAAACCCTCCGTTGCACGGAGGGTTGGGCGCATCGTCGGGACGGATGCGCCTAGGTAAGAATGAGTACGAGGGTGTGTTGTTTGGTCATATAGAGTTCGTCCACAGCGGACGACTCTTGCAGTATTGCATCATGCGTATGCATGTCAAGACGAGACCGTGGACCCGGGTAGGAATGTGATGCAATGAAACAGCAGGAACTGTCGGTACTGTCAAACGTGATCGCTGTTGCGCGCCGCGAACTCCAAGACAGGGAGGACGATGAGATCCCTGCCCGCATGCGTCCCGTCGCCAAACGCAGCGGAGGGCGTCTCGTCCTGCCGCTTCAGCGCTCGCTCATCAAGTACATCCGGACCAGCGAGACGTTCCGCGAATCGGTGCTCGAACGGTGGGAATCTGAGGGTGTCGACGACGCTGTCGGACTCGCTTTTCTCGAAGACCCTGAAAGTGGCATCGACAAGGTGAGCGAACA
>JAMBLL010000168.1 GCA_023336765.1 Actinomycetes bacterium
CAAAGAAAGGACACATATCCATGTCAGAAGGCGACAATCTTTCGTTGTACGTAGCTTCGTACGCGGACGCAACAGATGCGAAGGCAGACTTCGAATCGCTTAAGAGCGCCGAAGGCGACGACTTCAAGATCGAAGGCGCTGTGGTCATGAGCCGCGACGCAAGCGGCGATGTCGACGTACTGTCCAAGGGCGTATCAGACGCCACCGGAGCGGGAGCATGGATCGGTGGGGGCATTGGCCTCGTCGTCGGTCTGTTCGCTCCCCCACTCCTCGCGGCGACAGCCATCGGCGCGGGTATCGGCGCGCTGCTGGGTCACTTCACGAAGAAGCACGAAGAGAAGGAACTCGGAGTAGATCTCGACGAGTACTTCCCACCGAACTCATCCGCCATCGCTGTTGTCGTCGACAACAAGTACCTGGACCGGGTTCAGAGTGCGCTGGTGAAGTCAGACAAGCAGGTGAGCAAGGCCATCAGCAAGGACGACTATTCGGACCTCCAGAAGGCCCTCTCCAAGTCAGACGACGAAGTAACCAAGGCAGTCGACTCAGACTGACCTGGCGATACAAGTGGTACGCACCCGTCAACGGCGGGTGCGTACTACTGGTCACAAGACAGGAAAAAGCCCCCACTCTCCGTGGGGGCTTCTTCTTGTTGCTATCGATTATTGCGTCTCGAGCTGTCAGCCAGAAGAGTCGTCGCTCTTGCTGGCATCGGAATCAGATCCGTCACTGGCCGAGGCATCTGCGGTCGCAGCATCTGGGACTTCATCAGCATCCTCGTAGACCGAGTGGTACACAACCTCATAAGGCTTGCGATAGTGCGTTAGGAACGATGTGATGAGCGCCGCGACGGGGAGCGCCATGAACGCTCCCATCGGCCCGCCGATGGCACCACCCGCAAGCGCTGCACCAAAGGCAACCCCACCATTGAGTGTCATCGTCTTGGCACTCAGCTTGGGGCTTAGCCAGTAGTTTTCCACCTGCTGATAGATCAGCACGTAGCCCAGCACGACAAGTGCCTGGGCGAATCCCTCAACAGCGAGCGTCAGAAGCACAGGAACAGCTCCGCCGATGTACGTCCCGACCGCGGGAATGAACTCGGACACAAAGCCAGCGAATATCGCTAATGGGATAGCGAACAGCACCGGCAGTCCGACCAACACCATCGTGAAGAAGAAGCCCGATCCGTTGATGACCATCAGGATCATCCTCGAGTAGAAGTATCCACCGGTCTGTTCAACTGCCTGGTCCCAGGTCCATCCGAGCCTCTCCTGATGCTCTGGAGCGAACAGGGACAACACCATCCGCTGGATCCGTTGGTAGTCCACGGTGAAGTAGAACGTGAACAGGGCGATGGTCATCGTGCTGAAGATCAGGCCGATTCCCGTTCCGAGCGCGCCGAGGAACCCGCCAAGCGCCTGCTTACCCCAGCTCTCTGCCGCTCCAGCAGCATCCTCGCCGGCTGCGTTCGTGTCCTTCAGGTCTGCGATGCTGACGTTGAGCGTGTCCTGTGCCCAGCTGTTGAGGTTGCCCATCCACGTGGACCAATTGTCGCCGATGCTCTGTGCGACGGTCACCATCATCGGAACGAGGAAGACGACCATCACGATCATGAACAGCACTCCAAGCCCGTAGACCACGCCAACCGCGGCACCGTCTGAGGGAGTTGAGGGACAAGAGGTGCTGGATGAGGAGCTATCAGTTCACCGACGGAATCCCCCTCCGACCTCGCTGCGCTCGCCCACCTCCTCCGTCCAAAGAGCCGAGGGAGGAACCAGAACAGAACAGAGGGGGTCCTGTCAGCTATCCAGCGGGCTGTGGTTCGAATGCCCCAAGCCGATTCGTACGGACATCGACAGTCGCCTGGGTGCCTGCGATAATCGCCAACCCAACGATCAGGACCTGGGCAGAGACGGGTATCAGACCCATAATGAGAACGAGCAGAATCGCAGGGAACCGGGCGAGCAACGTGCGCTTTCGGTCTTCAGCGGTGGCCTCGGCTGCCAGCACAACGCCTGTACCGAGCAATGCCAGCGCTAGGGAGCCGACCAGGACGAAGGTGTGCGGTGTTCCGAGGCTCTCTCCCATCTCGGTGAAGATGGCAACTTCGAGGCCAACGCCAAGAGCGGTTATCGACATCACAAGAAGAGCCTGGCCGTACACCCATACGAGCGGACGCACTCCGCCAATGCTCTTGAGCGGAGTCCCCACGACGCCTTCGAAGTAGATCCACCACAGTGAAAACGAGATCGTCATGCCGATAGCGGCGAACACCACAGCGGATGCGACCCAATGAGCATGGGCAACGCCAACGACGACTGCTAACACCGTTTCGCCAAGCACGATGATCGTGAAGAGGCCGAAACGTTCAACGAG
>JAMBLL010000169.1 GCA_023336765.1 Actinomycetes bacterium
AGCCCGCCACACTCTGCCGCCCAGTTCGCGACACCTGATATCTGATCCGTACCCGCAATAGCGGCCCCTGCGGGCACAACCACCACGACGAGAGCCGCTGCGATCGATGTCAAGGCCGCCATCGCCTTTCGCGTGAATTTCCTCATACTTCTACGTTCCTCCCCGTTGTGTGCTTCCGCCAAGGACGAGCACGTCACATCATCGACCCGAACCTGTTGCCCGGATCCCCCGACAATGCCAGCACGACCTTGCAGGAACCTTGACGCAACCTCCCCCCGGCATCCGGTCCTTGGACTTTGGCGTCCACATCCGCAATATGTTGCGCTGTAGGACGCCAAAGTCCAAAGGGGGTCAGAAAATCGTGGGCAGGAGGTGTTGTGTGGGGCGGGTTGTGGTTAGGATGCCGCCAGACGGGAGGACCGAGCCGGTTTCGATGCGGCGCATCAACGCGATGTAACGTGCAGGGAACTCGGTACTACTTCCCTTCGCAAAGAGTTCGTGAGCGGTCGCCGGGAGGCTTCGTGCGTAGATCGTGGATACCAGTCGTGATCCTGTGGGTTGCGTATACCGTGCTGATCGTTGTGGCTACTGCCCAATTCACCTGGTTCCCGAAGGAATGGGCACGCGAGGCTGCGGTCGTTGACGAGGCGATGCTGCTCCTGCAGTACCTTGCGGCCCCCATAATGTCGCTTGTTATGGCTGTGATGACATGGTCTGTCATCGGATGGCGCACCGAGGGTGGCGCACATCGCGAGGATGGCGCTCCGGTGCGCACGAACAAGATCGTGGTCACCACATGGCTGATCGTCACTTCCGCCCTTGCGATCTACGTCGTCATCAATCCTGGTTTCGTTGGCCTTGCCGAGATTCGCGGAGAACCGAGTTCTGACTATGTCATCAACCTTCAGGGCCAACAGTTCTCCTGGGAGGTCACCTACCCCAATGGTGCCACTGCTCTCGATGAACTCGTGATCCCCGTGGATGCCAGGGTTCGCTACGACATCATTTCCATTGATGTTCTCCACTCATTCTGGGTCCCAGCCTTCCGCATCAAGATCGACGCGCTTCCTGGCATCACCACGACGGCATTCGCCACCGCGGAGGAAGAAGGGACGTTCGAGGATGATGTGAACCTGCGCATCCAGTGTGCAGAATTGTGCGGTGCGGGCCACGCAAACATGGCGATGCCGATACGGGTTGTGTCGGAAGCCGAATGGATCGAATACGTGGAGGCATTGGCTACAGATGGATAACTACAGAGAATCCGGGGTTCGAGTATGAAGTACCTCGTACGCGCGTTCGTCCTCGGGATCGTTGGATACGCGGTGGGTGTTGGCCTGACGATGGCCATCCGCGGAGGCGGCCCCACGGATGAAGTTGCCGTCGTCATCGGGTACATCTTCGCCCTTATGGGATGGCTTGGCGGTATCGGTGGCATTGAAGCCTTCGGGCGTCAGTGGGTAGGTAAGTCGGTCGAGGTGTCCACCGCCAGGGGGTGGCGACGCTACTTCCAGTTCAGCGTCGACCACAAGGTCATAGGTATCCAATACGGCGTAACCCTTCTCAGCGTCCTGCTGATTGGCGGGATAGCAGCCATGATCATGCGAGTGGAACTGGCATCGCCAGGCGTCGGGATCGTTGACCTCGACGACTTCAACAAGATCGTGTCGATGCACGGCATCCTGATGGTGGCTGTGGCCGTTGCGGGGATCATCGGTGCCTTCGGGAACTACATCATCCCGATCCAGATCGGCGCTCAGGACATGGCCTTCCCGAGGCTGAACGCGATCGGGTTCTGGCTCGTGCCACCGGTGGCGATCGCCCTGTTGATGTCGCCGCTCCTCGGCGCGTTCAACGCTGGATGGACCTCGTACGCCCCGCTTTCGGTCACCAATGAGAGCGGGCAGATCCTCTTCAACATGGCCATCGTGACGTTCGGTATGTCGTCGATTCTTGGCGGGATCAACATCATCACAACGGTTATCACCATGCGAGCACCTGGCATGACCTGGGGTCGCCTACCCATCTTCACATGGGCTGGTCTGGCCACCTCCGTTCTTGCGTTCGCTGTGACCCAGTTCTTCGCAGCGGCAGTGATTCTCATCACGATGGACAGGGTCGCCGGAACGAGCTTCTTCCAACCTGACGTGGGAAGCGCCCTCCTGTACGAGCACATCTTCTGGTTCTATTCGCACCCTGCTGTCTACATCATGGTGCTGCCAGGGTTCGGGGTGATCCTCGAGATCGTGACCACGTTCTCCCGAAAGCCGTTGTTCGCGTACAAGGCTGTCGTCGCCTCATTGTTCGCGATCGTCGGACTCTCTGTGGTTGTGTGGGCCCACCACATGTTCACGTCGGGCATGGCCAACTTCCTACATGGCCCCTTCATGATCATCACCGAGGCCATCTCCATCCCAACCGGGGTCATCTTCCTTGGGATCCTTGGGACGTTGTGGCAGGGAAGGCTCTGGTTCAGGACACCTCTTGTGATCGCGTTCGGTTGGCTCTTCAACTTCACGATCGGCGGAATCACGGGCATATTCCTCGCGGACGTGGCAACGGATATCCATCTTCACGACACCTACTTCGTGGTTGCCCACTTCCACTACACCATCGTCGGTGGTTCGATCTTCGCCCTCATCGCGGCTGTGTTCTACTGGTTCCCCAAGATCACGGGCCGTATGTACAACGAGAAGGCCGGGTCCATCTTCGGTGTGTGGTTGACGGTGTTCTTCAACCTCACCTTCATCCCTCTCTTCTGGGCAGGCATGAACGGCATGAACCGGCGCATCGGTGATTACCCGGACGCGTTCGAAGGGGCGAACAAGTTCGCGTCTGTGTCTGCTTTGATCCTTGGAGCGAGTTTCCTGCTCTTCGTGGGGAACCTGCTGTACTCGGCTCTGTGGGGACCAAAGGTCGGTCCTAACCCTTGGAACGCCCGCACCCTCGAGTGGCTGATCCCGTCTCCGCCGCCCGAGCACAACTTCACGTCCCAGCCCGTCGTCATCGGAAGCCCATACGCCTACGGCGTCAAAGGTTCCGTACATGCCTACTTCCCCGATGCCAACGAGGGCGATGACCCTGGCGACGGCAGTGCCCAGAACCAGGAGACTGTACTCGCATGACAACCGACCAGCAAACAACTGACAAGCAGGCAATCGACAGCGAGAACCTCAAGAAGGCGACCCGCAGAGGCGTCATCGCAGCTGTGATCCTTGCGGTGCTGACCGTGATCGAGTTCTTCGTTGCTACCGGAGTTGAGAACCCCCTCCTGCCGCTCCTCCCGTTCGTGCTCCTGAAGGGATGGATTATCCTCGATACCTTCATGCACGTGCGCGCACTGTGGAGCGATGATCACTGATGACAACGCTTGACACCACGCCAGAGGAAGCAACGGCCGAGTCCCACGGTGAGTATCACCAGGACATGTCCTTCCAACCGAAGGCGAACCGCATCGGCCTCTGGCTGTTCATCGTCTCAGAGACGTTCCTGTTCGGCGCGTTCCTGTCCGCCCGTTGGTTCTCAACCGGGACGCTCAAGCCGGAAGAACTCAACCAGGCACTTGCGCTCCTGCTTACGATCGTGCTCCTCGTCTCGTCGATTAGTGCCTATCTCGCTGAGACGTCGATCAAGTACGACCACCGTAGGAACTTCGTTCTGTTCATCGTATTCACGATTGTGATGGGGCTGATCTTCATGGGGGGCGTGACCATCGAGATCAAGGAAGCACTCCACGCCTACCCGCCAGAGACACCGTACGGAACCTCGTACTTCATGCTCATCGGCCTGCATGCCTTCCACGTGATAACCGGTCTCCTGGCGCTCACGATGGTCCTGATTCTCGGCCTCAAAGGACACTATGGATCCAAGCAGTATTGGGGCGTCGAGGGGGTTGTCAAGTACTGGCACTTCGTTGACCTCGCGTGGGTGATCATCTACCCAACCCTCTATCTCTTCTAGCCATGGCTACCGACACGATCACCGAGTCGGACAAGAAACCTCCGATATCGCGCAAGCGGAGGATCATTGAGGCCATTGCACTGATCGTTGGATCAACGCTTGTAATCGGAACCCTTTCGTCCATTGCGTTGCTCATCTACACGAAGGATGCGAACGAACCCACGGTTCACGTGCTCGATATCCCCCTCGGGTCGTATGACCGGATCCTTGAGGGTGAGAACGTGCTCGACATCCCCTCGACGTGGGCCTTCTATGCAGGCGATGCGATCGTGCTCGACAACAAGGACGACGTCACCCACACGATCGGTACGTGGTCGGTGCCGCCGAATACAACGAGAAGGTTCGGACTTCAACCAGCCTTCGGCGGGAACTTCACATGCAGCCTGCTCCCTTCGGGAACGGTGACGCTTGATATCCAGCCGAGGGGGTACGACTTCTCGATAATCGCCCTCACCACATTCGGATTCGGGATGTCCGTTGGTGTGATCCTGATCATCGGTCTGACCATGATGCGTGCAATGGGTCATGACGAGGACGATGACTGGGTGGACGTCGCGTTCAACGGCGAGGCCAGGACCGACGTCCACGTGTGACCGAGCCAATCGACATCCACACGATGAGCCAGGAACCCAGCCAGATTCCGGCATGGCGCCGCCTGTTGGAGTTGTGCGTGTTCGTTGCCCTGTCCACCCTGGTGGTGTTCGTCCTGTCGGCTATTGGCCTTGTGCTCTACACACAGGGCACCGCAGGCACAGGCGATGTCACTGTGGTGATACCTGTTGGATCAAGTGAACTGATCACCGATGGCGAGAACGTACTCGACGTGCCACCGGTTTGGACGTTCAGCACCGATGACACGTTGACGCTCGACAATCGTGACCTCGTTGCACACACGCTCGGGGATCAATCTGTCGCAGCGAATCAATCGTTGGTCATCGTGATGGACCTCCCTTCAGATCGCGATCTTCCAACGACGCTCCACCCGTTGGGTGTCGTGACTGTGAACGTCGAACCGAGCGGCTATGACTTCTCCCTGATCGCGTACCCGACCTTCGCTTTCGGGATCTCCGTGGGGATCATCGTGTACGTCGGTTTCTCGATCGCCCGTGCAATGGGCCGCCACGACGACGAGGACTGGGTCGACAGATAATCTCGGAATCTGATCCGTTCGAACTGGTTGTACCCAGCAGCCGAACGAAGGGTCTGTTCCATCATGAGCATCACCGTCCTGCCCACCGAATGGGAACCAACGAGAGCATCTCTGCAACGCTACGCACATGCCGTAACAGCGCTCCCACGAGCAGGGGCACCTTCGCACGCACGCTGGGCCCAGGTGGCCATGGATGTGACTCCGTACGGGCTCGTAGCCGCCGCAACGCCGCTTGGCGACGGCACCGAGCTTGTCTCGACGATCAACCTCAAGGAGCATCAGATCGTGATCACAGCGGGAGATACAACCAGCGTGTTCGATCTCACCGAGGGTCCATCTCCCCAGGAAGTCGGCGAAGTTATCGCGGCTATTGCATCTGATCACGGTGCGTCGATCGAGGTGGATGTGTCGCGCTATGACGATGATTCGGTCCAGGTCTATGACCCGGCCCACGCAGCGGCGTTCCTCGATGTCGCAACATCGGTAGCTGACGCCTTCTCCCAGATCAACGACGGAATCGATGGCGAGATCACAGGGCCACATCTGTGGCCCCACGGCTTCGACATCGCGACCGAGTGGTATTCGGACAAGATGGTCGATTACGACGGTACACCGACGAGCGCGCAGATCGCGATCGGCTGGTACCCAACAGGAGATGCTTACTTCTATGCGAACCCGTGGCCGTTCGAGGACTCATGGGCCGAGGTCGACTTGCCGGGTAGTGCCTCATGGAACACCGAAGGCTGGTACGGAGCATTGCTCAAGGTTTCCGATGTTCCTGAGGACGCCGGAGTCGAGGCTGTTGTTGCGCTCGGCGAGACGGTCCATGCCACGGCACGGGATTCTCTTGTGAGCTAGCCAGATATGGCATCTGACGACGATGGAGGAACAAACGTGCGGTTCAGACCCTACGTCCCCATTTTGTGGTAAACATCGTGTATGGGATTTCCAATACCTTTCTATCGATGGCGACCACACCCTTGGCATGGGCTTAGTGCAGGCGATGATGCGCCCGTTCATGTAACGGCCTTCATCGAGATCACTCCGTACGATGTCGTCAAATACGAGGTTGACAAGGCAACGGGATATCTCAAGGTCGATCGGCCACAGACAGGATCCTCGTCCCCACCTGTGCTCTATGGGTTCATCCCGAGGACATACTGCGACAAGCGTGTTGCAGCGCTCGTCGACGGTGTGGACAAGGCCGACGGTGACCCACTCGATATCTGTGTTGTTTCAGAGCGACCGATCGACCGCGTCGAGATCCTGATGCGTACTCGTGTGATCGGCGGCTTCCAGATGATCGATGGGGGAGAGGCGGACGACAAGATCGTCGCCGTCCTCGCAGGTGATCCGGTATGGGCAGGCGTCACGGACATCGCCGACCTCCCACCGGCTCTGGTCACGAGGATGGAGCACTACTTCCTGTCCTACAAGTCAATCCCAGGGGAACCCCCAACAGTGTCTATTCCTCTCATCTACGGGGCCGAACAGGCTCACGCGGTCGTGCGTGCCGCAATGGGGGACTACGAGGACACGTTCGGTGACGGCTGACGGTAAAAGCCTGCCAGAGCCGCTGACCTTCCACCCACTCACTGTCGACGAGGTCGCGTCACGTCGCAAGGCTGGTGAGACCAATGCGGTGGACTCGTCGGAATCGAGGTCGGTCGCGAGCATTCTGCGCTCCAACATCTTTACCCGATTCAATGCGATTATCTCCGTGCTGCTTGTCTTGATACTCGTGTTCGGAAAACCAGCTGATGCGATGTTCGGACTTGTGATGATCGCAAACGCCCTCATCGGTATCGTGCAGGAACTTCGGGCAAAACGTACCCTCGACAAGCTGCAGGTTCTCAACTCTCCGGTGATCACCGTGCGACGCTCTGACGGCGACATAGAAGTCAGAGCGAAGGACATCGTCCTTGGCGACATCGTCGTTATCGCGAGGGGAGAGCAGATACCGGTGGACGGAATTGTGCTCACGTGCGACGGGCTTGAGGTGTCTGAAGCGCTTCTCACCGGTGAATCTGAGCCGATGCTCAAGAGCGACGGCGTCGAAGTGATGAGTGGTTCATTCGTTGTGGCGGGTACCGGAGCCATCGGTGCCACTGCCGTTGGGTCTGACTCGTATGCCAACAAATTGGCAGAGGACGCCAAGCGTTTCACGCTGGCCAAGAGCGAGTTGCAGAACTCGATCAACCAGATTCTCAAGATCGTCACGTGGCTGATCATCCCGACATCCGTCTTGCTGTTCTACAGCCAGTTGCAGGCGGACCAGTCAGTGTCAGATGCGATCGTTGGTTCGGTGGCAGGGGTTGTGGCGATGGTGCCACAAGGTCTGGTGCTGCTTGTGTCCGTGTCTCTGGCTGCTGCAGTCGTAAGACTTGGAAAGCACCAGGTGCTCGTACAGGAGCTCCCAGCAGTTGAAACGCTAGCTCGCGTTGACGTGGTGTGCGTCGACAAGACGGGCACGTTGACGTCAGGAGACATCGTCTTCGACCAGTACGTTGAATTGGACGCCTCACCCAAGGACGTACCTTCCATGCTCGCCTGCATCGCTGCGGCAGATACAGATCCGAACGCAACGATGCATGCATTGTCTCGTGCATTCCCCAACGAGTCTCCGCCTGAAGTTGTCACACGTATGCCGTTCTCATCCGAGAGAAAGACCTCTGCAGTGGCTTTTGGCGATGGCACCGCATGGGTGGTCGGTGCGCCAGAGTTCGTTCTCGATGCATCCGCGAGGTCGTCTCTTTCGAACGTGATAGGGCGGTTCACGAGTGAGGGGAACCGGGTGCTTGTTGTTTCCACCACCACCTCAACCTCAGTGGCTAACGCAAGTGCCACGCCAGGGGCACCTGCCTTGTTGCTTGTGTTCTCGGAAGATGTCAGACCGGACGCAGCAGGAACGATCGCGTACTTCGCGGACCAGAATGTTGAAGTGAAGGTGATCTCGGGCGATGCTGCCGCGACTGTCGCGGCAGTGGCGGTTGGCGTTGGCGTTGACGTGGAGCATGTGGTGGATGCAACGGATCTTCCTGACGTCTTGGACCCCTCATTTGAAACGATCGCCGTCGAAACCGGGGTATTCGGCCGCGTGAAGCCAGACCAGAAGCGAGACCTGGTAACTGCGCTCCAGGACAGCGGGCACATCATTGCGATGACCGGGGATGGGGTCAACGATGTCCTTGCCTTGAAACAGGCAGATCTGGGGATTGCAATGGGCGCCGGAACGGGAGCAACGCGCGCCGTAGCACAGATCGTGCTGATGGACAA
>JAMBLL010000170.1 GCA_023336765.1 Actinomycetes bacterium
GAGCCGAGGGAGGAACCAGAGAGCTTCCTTTGGCGACCATCCAGAGGTCGGCGACGTTGGTACCTGTGTTCCCTCTGAGCACGGTCGCACCGAGGGCGGACAGGGCAGTATGGGAATCGTTGCGAGCTAGCGCGTGCTCAAGGTCAAGGCCCATTGCCCTGGCCCGCTCTGCTGTCCGACCATCGACGACAGCACCTGCAGCAGGAGTCGGGCCATCGATGCCGTCTGTTCCACATGCAAGGAACGCGGTGGTGCTGCTTGAGATATCGATCGCGGCAGCAAGGGCTGCTTCCTGGTTCCTGCCTCCGACACCATTGCCGACAACCGTCACCGTGGTCTCGCCGGTTGCGATCGTCACGATCCCGTTGTCGGCATCGTGGACGAACCCGCGAGCCTCGACAGTTGCTTCGCCCTCGAGCTGCGTTGTGACGATGATTGACCCGACACCGTGAGACGCCAGGTATCGCGCAGCAGCATCAGCGGCGACCTCCGTCGAGCCAACCACCAGGAAGGGTTGATGACGTGTTGGCTCGACCGAAGAGGCACCTATCGCTGTTCTCACCGACGTGGGCAGCGCGTCTGCGATTCCATACCGTGCAACGACACTTCCAGCAGCGGTACCCATTCCTGCGCCAAGCGTTGGCCCAGACGCGACATGGGATGGGCCAACCCCGACAACATCTGAAAGCACCAACGTGACCGACCGATCTGCGGGGCAGGCGCCAGCAAGCCTGCCTCCCTTGAGGCGACTCACCGACGCCCTGACCTCGTTCATGTCTCCGATCGGAACACCTGTCGCCATCAGCATTCGATTGAGGTCTGCGAGATCGCTCACCGAAACGCCGACGGCAGGTGCCACCGCTATCGAGGACCCACCACCCGAGATCAGATAGACAACAACATCATCTGGCGCAAGGGAACCAACGAACGAGAGCAGCGATTCGCCGGCCGAGAGGCTCGTTTCGTCCGGCACAGGATGTGCGCCGACCAGGAGCGGCACCGAACAATCGCCGTCGTGGTTCGACACGGCCAGGCCCCGCACGGGGCCAAGGACCGCCACAACACCGCGCACCATGGCGCTCGCTGCCTTCCCGATCGCCACCACGACGATATCGCCTGGGTTCGCACCGTGGAATCGCTCCCCACCGATCGTGATGCCGCCGTCATCGATGGTGATGGCAGCTGATACTGCACGCTCGGGGTCACACGCTTCGACCGCTGCATCGTACGCGGCGATGAGAAGCGAAGCGGTCGGTGTCATGAAAACCACTGGGTACCCCGTGATCGTGGATGCTCCACGATACGGTACAGACGGGCGCGACGAAGCGCCCGGGTACGTTACCCGGGCGCTTCGTCGGCTGGTTCCGGACTGATCAGCCGGCTACGCCGTCCTGGGAACGGGGTGGTCGTGGGTTCGCGTCCTTGAACGCTTCGAGTTCCTCTCTGGTGATCTGGCCATCATCTTCGAGCAGCTCAGACAACGGGCTTACTCCGGTGCGCAGTGGATGATCCTCAGGCAGTGCATCGATCTCTGCCTGTGTGATCACGTCGTCTGCCAGAAGGCCCCTCAAGGCTCCACGATGGAATTCTTGGCCACGTTCTGGTCGAGGACCGAACTCCTCGGCGATCTCGTCACGTTTGGCTTCGAAGGCTTCCTTGATCGCGTCAGCCTGTCCCGAATCGATCGTCCCATCCGCCACGAGGCCTTCGAGCACCTCGTCGAAGATCGCTCCTCGATCGGGCCTTTCTTGCTGCGTGGTGTCCTGTTGTTCCGTGATGGAATCAGGCACCTGGGCATCGGCCGGGTTGGTCGTGACGGTTGACGCCACGAATGCTCCTGCGACGAGCACTCCCGCTGCGGCAGTTGTTGCTATCAGTTTCTTCATGAGGATTCCTTTCTCTCGACCTCATTGGAAGAAAGCATGACAACCGCATGTGGAGGAACTGTGATGTGAAGATGAGAAAATGATGAAAGACAGAGGAACGTAAGTCGTACGATCGTAAGTCGTAAGTCGACAGAACCCGGAGACGGGAGGACTTGAGCACTTGATGCTTGACATCTGGATCTTCGTTGGGCAGCCAACATCCGACTGGTCCTTACGATTTACGATTTACGATCTACGATCTAC
>JAMBLL010000171.1 GCA_023336765.1 Actinomycetes bacterium
ACAGAACACAGAACACAGAACACAGAACACAGAACACAGAACACAGACTCGGAACGTGGAATCACTCTTGCTTGGCGACTCGAAGTCTGTTCTCTGGCACCTGAAGGCGAGCTTGCGAGCTATCGTGTGCTGCAATGGATTCCCTCACCGAACTGCTCGAAGAATTCCTCAACTCTGTAGCCATTACCGGCGGTGTCAGGGTCCTGATCGCTGCGGCTCTCGGCGTCGTCCTCGGTTGGGAGCGACAGCGGTCCAACAAAGATGCCGGCCTTCGGACATATGCGATGGTTGCGGCCGGATCCGCGCTATTCACCGTTGTGTCGATCGAAGGGTTCAGCGGCGCCGATACGTCACGCGTTGCCGCCCAGATCGTCACGGGTATCGGATTCCTCGGTGCCGGGCTCATCTTCCGACAGGGCTACAGCGTCCAGGGCCTCACAACAGCTGCAGGTCTCTGGTCGGTAGCCGCCGTCGGAATGGCTGTTGGGACAGGGCTCTGGGGACTGGGCATCATCGCTGCCATCATCATGCTCTTCGTCCTCAAAGTCTCTGACCAATTTTCGACACAGCTCAGAGCACAGGCGCTGCACGGCGCACGTTGGTCCGTACGACTCACGGTTACGGACCCTGCAACGATCGAAGACATCCGGACCATCGTGGAGGGCCTGGCGCCGACCGCGTCCAAACCGCTGCCCGATATCGGGCACTGGCTGGTCGGGCAGAAGAAGGGACTCCCAACTCTGACGCTCATCCTAAATGACGAGCAACTCAATCAACTCGTTCCCGTGTTCGAATCCCACGACGGAATCACAAAGATCAGGATCGAAGAAACGGACTAGGAAGCCATCAGCTAGAGCGTCCACTAGGAAAGGGACCCTTGCGGGTTCGTTTTCTGATAGGCGCCAGGGGGTTCCGAGAAGAGGAGCTTCCGATTCCGGCCTGACGGCCAACAGTGAGAACGCGACCTCATCCGCGCCCCACCACGATAAGCCTCGATCAGCGAGGCGGCGGCCAACAGAATCCTGCTCTTGCTGACCGCTACTTCTCGTTCTTGCTGAAAGCTGAGGCTGATAGCTGACGGCTGGATTCACTTATTCTGGCCGACGGCGAAGCCTGACATAAACGGCTTCTGCATGAGCACGAACACGATCGCTGGCGGGATCGAAGCGAGGATCGCCGCAAGCATCAAAGGCCCGTAGTTCAGAGAGCCATCGATGTTGGTCAATGTCTGAAGAGCGACCTGGACGACCTGCCTCGAGTCGTCCCTGATGATCAGACTTGGCCACAGGAACATGTTCCATGTGTAGACGAACTGGATCACGAACATCGCTGCGATGACATTCCACGAGAGCGGTATCAATATCTTGGTGAGGAACTTGATCGGTGACGCACCGTCGATCTGGGCGGCTTCGAGCAGATCCGCGGGCAGATTCGCGAAGTGTTGCCGGAACAGGAAAGCCCCGGTGGCCGAAGCAAGGAACGGCACGACCAACGCTGTCATCGTGTCCTGCCATCCGTATCCAGAGACCTGGCGGAACATGGCGAGGATCATGACCTCGGTGGGCATCATCAACGTGACGAGTACGAAGAAGAAGATGAACCACTTGAACGGGAACTTGAAGTACACGAACGCCAGACCAGCAAGGAGCGACAGCACCGTTTTTCCCGTCGTGACATATATCGCCTGCTGGAGAGAGTTCCACATCGCGGATGAGAGGCCTCTATCGAACCACACTATCTGGAAGTGATCGCGCAGCGCGCTGCCAGGTGTGAGCTGGAACGTGAAGATCTCCGCATTCGTCTGGGTCGAGATCAGCGCCGCATACAAGAGAGGGAATGCGATCACGAGCGCCGTCACCGTGAGAGCGATGTGATACGGCCACTTGCGTCCGTGGAAGAAGCCCTTGCGTTGTACACCTGGATTCAGTCCTGCCATCACGAACCCCCATAACTGACGCGTTCACCGCTGGTGCGGAACTGCCACATGGTTATGGCAATGACCGCAATGAAGAGGAGAACCGACTGCGCAGCTCCTCGGCCAAGGTCGCCGTTGTTCACGCCCACACGGATGATCTCGTAGATCGCCACCGACGTCTTACCAGCGGGGGCACCTTTCGTCATGAAGTCGATCGTCGCATAGACCTCGAAGAACGCGTAGGTGAGGTTCGTGATGAGTAAGAAGAACGTAATCGGTGAGAGTGCTGGCAGAACGACCTTTGTGAATCGCTGCCAGGTGGACGCGCCTTCGATGAGCGCAGCCTCGATCTGCTCCAGAGGCACGGTCTGGAGACCGGCGAGATAGAAGAGGATGTTGTACCCGAGGATTTTCCAACCGCTTGCGAGGATGATGGAGGACTGGGCGAGTACGGCGCTTTCTCGGTAGTTCGGAACATCGATCCCGAACCACACATCCATCGTGTGGGTGAATATCCCTGCTGTCGGGTCAAAGATCATGAAGAAGAGGACACCCGCAACGGCCGGTGAGATGGCGTAGGGCCAGATGAGCAAGGTTCGATACACACCGCCACCGCGAATCTGCCGGAACGCAAGGTAGGCGACCGCAAGGCCACCGATCATGCCGAACGCAACGATGCCGACTGAGATGATGACCGTATTGATGTAGACAGGCCTGTATGCAACCTGACCGCCGCCACCTGGTGAGAACATCGCGTACAGGGCAACGAAAACCGAAAGCATCGCTATGACCGCTGCAACCTCTGCGCCCTTACGGCTTGCTGACCCGGGCTCGGACCGGCTCTTCCAGAATCGTGCTCCGTAAATGAGAGCGATCGCGATGAGCGGATAAGCAACGAGCTTGAAAGGGTCCGTGATCAGGAGTTCGGTGAAGTTGGTGAAGCAAACATCAATGCTCTTGGGGGCACCCAGGCGTGTCAGCTTCGTGGAAAGTGTGAATGTTGCGGCTGCAGGGAAATAAAGGAAGACCAGCAAGATGATGAGCGTTGGCGATAGCAGGACCCAGGGAACCCAGAGTCCGAGCCGGAACCCGCCAGCACGAATCTCGCCCGCGAATGCCGCATCTCCCTTTTTCTTGCCATCAGCGCGGTCCCAGAAGATCCTGGCACCCATCAGTGCCAGCCATGCGCCGCCAAACATGAGGAGGTAACCAAGAAGTTTGTCAACCCCGCTCGAGTGTTCCGCGAATGAGCATTGGCCCATCGCAAGAGGTGTAACCGCTGCACCAAGGACGGCGACTGCGGAACCGATGCCATAGCGCGCAGCGGTTGGGTTGATCGTGTTGCGCCGCACATACAGCGGTCCGAGAATCGCCGCGACGACGAGACCGGCAATCAACATCGTGTATCAGCGCTCATTCGGTGGTTCACCTCGAGGTGAGTATCGGGGGCGAGGCCTGAGCCCCGCCCCCGATTCTCTTGTCGTATACCGGTCAGCCTGCGTTGAGCAGTTCGTACTCGGTCAGCGACTTGTTCGCTTCGGCATTGGCGTCAGCCATGCGGGTCGCAACATCAAGGTCGTTCACGAGGATGTCCTCGATAGCGAGCGTGATGACGTCGCGGATAGCAACGAAGTTGCCGAGCAAAGCACCGAGGGACGCCGGCGTGTCCGCCGCCGCAGCAAGCTGGTCAGATGCCACCTGGCTGTTCGGGCTTTCGTCGTACCAGCCCTCACCCTCAAGCAGCGTGATGCTGTCCTTCGTGATCGGCTCATAGCCGGTGAGCTGATGCCACTCTGCAGCGTTCTCTGGGTTCGAGAAGAAATTCGCGAACGCAAGAGCGCCGTCCTCTGTTACCTGGTCAAGTCCGTCGAGCATCCAGATCGTCGCTCCACCGATGAGGTTGCCAACATAGTCGACCGCCTCGTTGCGGGGCATGAAGCTTGCCTGGTTCGTGAATAGGCCCTCCGTCTCCCTGTCGAAGAACGTCGTGTCCGAACTCGAGTACACGAGCATCGCTACCTCTCCAGCAAGGTATGCATTGGACGTGCCACCCCAGTCACGCTGCTGACCTGTGTACGTGTAGTACCCGGCGTCGGAGAGACCCTTCCACCACTCGAGGTAGTTGATCAGGCCATCGGACTCGAGGAAGACCTCGTCCGCACGGCCTGTCCGACCATTGTCATTGTTGGCGAGAAGCTCACCCTGCTGGCCAAGGCTCTGTTCAACGAACCAGGAGTGGTTCGGCCATGTGATACAACCGCTCGGAGCGTCAGGCAATGCAGCAATAGCTTCACATGCTGCTGTGACGTCGGCCCAGGTCGCGGGCGGTTCGGTGATGCCAGCCTCGTTCAAGATGTCCATGTTGTTGAACATGACCGTGGTCGAGGTGTTCCATGGCATCGAGTAGAACGAACCGTCAACGGTGTAGTAGTTGCGGGCGGCATCGATCACCGAGTCGAGAACGACCGGTTCACCGACGATCTCAGTACGTCCACCGATTGCTTCAGTGACCGACTTGAAGATGGGAGCACCGCTCGAATCCACGGCATCGAGAGCTTGCCTGGTGGCAGCCTCGAAGAAGTGGATCAACGCTGGTGGCTCTCCGCTGTCAACAGCAAGAACCGCTGCGTCGAACACATCGTTGTAGCTGGCAAACGATGTGATTTTCACGTTGTACTCAGGGTGTGCAGCGTTAAATGCCGCTGCCTTCTCCTCTGAGTACTCCTGCCGATAGTCGGTAAACGCAACCCAGAAATCGATGTCGGTTACCTCGCCTGAAGCAGCGGAAGCAACGGTCGTTGCGGTGTCACCACCTGAGGCAACAGTCGTAGCGGTTTCGCCACCGCTGACAACGGTTGTTGCGGTTTCACCACCGCTGGCAACGGTCGTAGCCGTTTCGTCGTCACTGCTGCTTGAGCAGGCAGCGGCGACCAGGGCGATCACTGCAAGTAAAGCCAGTAGTCGATATTTCATTTCACTTCCTTGGTTCGATCTCCGCACGTTGATGTATGGAGATACTGTTGATGGGGCACGCCCCATCGGTATGGCAATCATGCTAGCCGCACTGTGGACGGTCGGGGAACAGGAGAGACCATACGGTTTTCCGGACTCTTCCGACAAGGCACAGTGAGAGGAGCCCGGAGTGGTGCCGGAAGGCGAAACGATCCGAAGAACGAATCTTCAAGTGGGTCTGAGTGGCCGCGCGGATAGGAAAGCATTCGTTCTCCGTTCTCCGTATGAAGCCAAGATGTCGGATCTGGTAGTGGGTTTCTGACTGTGAACCGTGAACTGTCGACTGTGAACCGAGCGACTCGCATTACCCATCCGCTTGCACCGTCAGTCAGCCCGGTTGCTGTTGGCTGTCAGCTGCTAGCGACTCTCCGAACAGGTTCCTCACCCACTGTTGCACGATCCTGGTATCGGCTGGTGTCGCCAGTGACTCGATCGCCTCGTCTGCGAGGGTGCCGATCAGAGCCTGTTTGTCCTCGTAGAGAGCTCGTGCGAACGCGGTGGTGAATTCAGGGTGGCCCTGTATTCCTATACACGTTGATGTGAACTCGATCAGGTAGTTCCTGCAGTGATCGCTCGATCCGAGCACGACGGCGCCACCAGGTAGGTCAACAACCTGGTCCTGATGCGACATCACGAGCTTGAGTACCTCACGGTCGGGTTCCATCCACGGCCGATGCTCCAGAACACGCATCGTGTGAACGCCGACCCCCCATCCACTCTCGGCTTGTTCGACCACTCCCCCGAGGGCCCGTGCCAGGAGCTGATGACCGAAGCAGATCCCGAAGACAGGTGTGGTGGAATCGGCGACCTCCCGTGCGAAGGCCTCGAGATCTCTGATCCACTCTTCGTCCTCATACACTGACTGAGGTGAACCCGAGATGATGATGCCATCGGACGCAGCGAAGTCTCGAGGCAAGCTACCAAGGTGCGACTCGAACACCTCAAGTGAGATGTCGCGGTTCCCGAACATGCCAGAAATCAGGGCCGGGTAGTCGCCACTGATCCCTTTGTACCTGTCTGGCAGACGGCCGCACAGTATGAGTCCGACACGCATGTCAGTTGTTGGTTACCAACACAGGACCTTCGAAGGGCCGCCTCGTGTAGATCACTCCGGCGTCACGTAGGCAGCGGTAATCCCGCCGTCGACCATGAACTCGGTACCGGTGACGTACGATGAATCGTCCGAGGCAAGGAATAGGGCAGCCTTTGCCATCTCGTCTGCAAGGCCGAACCGGCCCATTGGGACATGGACGAGTCTCCGCTGCTTCTTTTCCTCGGTGTCGAGGAGTTTCATGAGCAATTCTGTACGCAACGGACCCGGGCACAAGGCGTTGACCCTGACACCCTGGCGTGCGTGGACAACGGCGAGTTCCTTCGTGAGTGCGAGGACCGCACCCTTGGACGCCGTATAGGCGACCTGAGGCGTTGCAGCACCGAGCTTGGCAACGAACGATGCGGTGTTGATGACCGAACCTCCTCCAGCGCGCAGGATCGCCGGGATACCGTACTTGCATCCGAGGAACACACCCTTTGCGTTCACGTTCATCGTGAGATCCCAGATGGCCTCAGTCGTGCCCTGGGCGTCCCCGTCGTCGCTGTGCATGATTCCCGCGTTGTTGAACAGAATGTGTAGGGCACCGAATGTATCCTCTGCTGATCGCACCATCGCTTCGGCGTCGGCATCCAGCGAAACATCGGCACGAACCGCAATGGCCCTCCCGCCCGCCTCGTTGACGATCTGTGCGGTCTCGTTGGCTGACTCCACATTGATGTCAACGCACACGACGGCTGCACCCTCGGAAGCGAACAGCGCGGACGCTTCTCTGCCAATGCCACCACCAGCACCGGTGATCAGGGCGACCTTCCCATCAAGACGACTCATGTCCCATCCATCTCTTGTCGGTCGATCACTAGATGCGATCGAAATAGCGGACACGTTCCCAGTCGGTCACCGCGGCATCGAAGCTCGCGACCTCCACCTCGTAGAAACGCGCATAGTGTTGTTGCACCTCGTCGATGAACGCGTCACGGACGAAGGCACTGTTCGAGAACTCAGAGACCGCTGCGGCGAGTGTGCCAGGCACAGCTTCGAGATCCTGGGCTGCGTACACGTCGCCTGTGAACATCTCAGGCGGTTTCGTTGCCTGCTCAAGGCCATCGATTCCCCCAGCAAGCGCAGCGGCGTACACAAGGTACGGGTTCACATCTGCGCCGGGTATCCGACACTCGATACGCAGGCTCGGACCAGATCCAACGATGCGGAACCCGGCGGTGCGGTTGTCATAGCTCCACGCGATGTTCGTCGGAGCCCACGAAGCCTCCTGGAACCGCTTGTACGAGTTGACCGTTGGGGCGAACATCGGCATGAGCTCTTGTGCCCGATTCATCCACCCTCCGAGAAACCCCAGGAAGACATCCGAACAGGCGATTGGACCAACCTGAGTGTTGCCAACGAACGCGTTTTCGTCACCATCCCAGATGCTCAGATGGATGTGGCAGCTTGAACCCGCCTGACCTGTTTCGGGTTTCGCCATGAACGTCACGCTGACGCCCAGGTTGTCTGCGATGTCTTTCATCGCAAGCTTCATGATCGTGTGCCGGTCCGCCATCTCGAGGATGTCTGCGTACCGGATGTTCATCTCGTGCTGGCCCCGGCCGGTCTCCCCCTTCGAGCTCTCAACCGGTATGCCCGAACCAGAGAGGTTCTTACGAACCGCGCTGTTGTAGAACTCTTCACGCGCTCCCTGGAGCAGGTGGTAATCCTCGGAGTACCACCCGATGGGTGTCAGCCCTGAGAATCCCTGGTCTGCTGCCTTCCGGTAGGACTCCTCGTAGATGTAGTACTCGAGTTCGGACGCTGCCTTCGCCCTCAGACCCAGTTCTGTAAGGCGGGCGATCTGTCTGCGCAACATCGAGCGAGGAGCAACGGACACATACTCCCCTGTTGCATCGTCAACAAGATCGCAGAGAACGATGGCCGTTGCTTCCAACCACGTCGCCTCACGCAACGTCGCAAAATCCGGAACCATGTGGAAGTCCCCGTATCCCAGTTCCCAGTTCGAATAGGCGTAGCCCGAGACCGGCTCCATCTCCATGTCGACCGTGAGGAGATAGTCGCATCCGTGTGTGCCTGCATCAGCCACATCATCGATAAAGAAGGTGGCATCCACTCGCTTGCCGTGGAGTCTGCCGTAATGATCGGTGAACGCAACGATGACCGTGTCGATATCTCCCGATTCGACCGCGGCGGACAGATCCTCGAGAGCAAGCCTGCCCGGTCGGGTGTCCATACGTCTCATCTCCTATCGGCGGTATCCCACGACAGATTAGTGGCTGAGGGGGACAGCGGATAGGGATCGGTGGCTGTGGAGTCTTCAGCGCTCAGTTGGCAGTCCTCTCGGACCTCGCTGACTTCGTGGTGGAGGAAAAGGAACCTGATTCTTCTCACCCTCAACTTGTTGGGGGCAACCGGGTCGTTCCACACGTTTCAGACCTGTGCTTTGAACCGCTCATGCCCAGTGGATCCTCATGGTCTCCCCCTCCGACCTCGCTGCGCTCGGCCACCTCCCC
>JAMBLL010000172.1 GCA_023336765.1 Actinomycetes bacterium
AAGGGGGACGGCTATCGCAGAGTGAGCGGCTCCGTGGACACGACCATCGACCTGTACCACTCGAAGGCATGGCGCAGTATCGTCGTGCTTCAGAAGCGTTGAATCACCCGACCAGTAACCGATTACGCTAGACACGTGGAGTCCACACAGTACGTCCTCGCAATCGACCTCGGCACATCTGGGCCGAAGGTTGCCCTTGTCTCCAAGAGGGGCGAGATCGTCGGTGGTTCAACAGAGTCGGTTGACCTCCTCCTCTCTGAAGGCGGCGGCGCGGAGCAGGATCCCTGGGAGTGGTGGACTGCCATCGTGGCCGCGGTCAGGTCAACACTCGAAGAGGTCTCCGGCGCCACGATCAGGGCGGTCTCGGTCACAACACAGTGGTCGGGAACAGTGGCAGTCAACAGCCAGGGCGAGCCGATAGGTAACGCCATCATCTGGATGGACTCACGCGGAGCAAGGTACCTCGGTGAAGTGACGGCTCCGGGGAAGATCAAGGTTCAGGGATACGACCCAAGGCGTGCACGCAGGTGGGTCAGCCTCACAGGTGGAGCACCGTCGGGTGCCGGGAAGGACCCGATCGCCCACATCCTCTACCTGCGCAACGAACGCCCAGATGTCTATTCAGCCGCCGCCAACTTTCTCGAACCGAAGGACTACATCAACCTGCGCCTCACTGGTATCGCCAGGGCGACCTACGACTCGATTGCGCTGCATTGGCTCACGGACAATCGAGATCCCGACGACGTGCACTACGACGATGACCTCCTCGCCTACGCTGGCCTTGACCGGTCTCAGCTACCAGAGTTGTGTCACGCCACAGACATAATCGGTAACGTAACCCCGATGGTCGCAGCAGAGCTTGGCATCCCCGAAGGAACTCCCGTCATCGGTGGAACCCCTGATATGCACTCGGCAGGCATCGGTGCTGGCACTATCAGAGACCATGCCGCACACCTCTACATCGGCACTTCGTCCTGGTTGAGCTGCCACGTGCCCTACAAGAAAACAGACCTCATCCATTCCATTGCATCTCTCCCCGCTGCGGTCCCTGGCCAATGGATCGTCGCGAACGAGCAGGAGACTGCAGGTAAGGCGGTCGACTGGTTCGCCAACATCCTGTACCCGGATCGCCCTCTTGATGACGACCTCTACGCGGAGCTCACGGCCATGGCGGCGGCCATACCTCCAGGCTCCAACGGTGTCATCTTCACGCCGTGGCTCTACGGCGAACGTACGCCCGTCGAGGACGCAAATCTGCGAGCCGGGTTCTTCAACCAGTCCCTCGAGACCGGACGACCTGAGATGGTCCGCGCAGTCCTCGAGGGTGTTGCGTATAACACCCGCTGGCTGCTCGAGACGGTTGAGCGGTTCACCAAGCGCCGCCTGGACCACATCCCCATGGTCGGCGGAGGAGCGCAGTCGGAGCTGTGGGCCCAGATTCACGCAGATGTCCTCAATCGCGTCATCATCCGACGCAAAGACCCCATCTGGGTGAACGTGCGTGGGGCAGGCATGCTCGCCCACGCAACGTTGGGGACAGTCTCATGGGCCGACATCGAGGCTTGCATCCCCACGGCATCGACCCACGAACCGAACGCAGCGAATCGCATCGTGTACGACGATGGCTATGCCACGTTCCGGAGAATCCACAAAGCCAATCGCGGCATCTATCGCCGCCTCAACGGATGAAGACGACGTGAGCACCATGGACAGAGCGCGAGGTCTCATCGACAAGCTACCTCCGCGTGTCGCAGCAGCCCTGATAGGGGGTGCTGCGAAGATCCCCGCCATGCGTGCAACCATGGAGTCCGAGTACGAATCGATGCTAGACGCGGCACCGGTTTCGCGTCCCGAGGCTGACGTCGCCGTGTACACCCGCATTCCAGCAGCCGCACTCGACCGCGAAGCGATCATCGCCGATGTCAGCGCCCTCGCAGATTCCGAACAAGCGGAATGGAGCGATGGCTACGCCTCCGGCGCCGTCTATCACGGTGACCAGGAGCACATCGACTTTCTGAACACGGTCTATGCGCTCCAATCCCAGTCGAACCCGCTTCACCTCGACCTGTGGCCATCGGGGATGAAATTCGAATCCGAGATCGTCGCCATGACCGCAAGCATGCTCAGCTCCGAAGCCGCACGGCGACAGGGCGACGAGATCGTGGGAACGGTTACTTCCGGAGGCACCGAGTCCATCATCATGGCGATGAAGGCATATCGTGATCGGGCGAACATCACAAGGCCACAGATGGTCATTCCCGACTCTGCTCACGTCGCCTTCGACAAGGCTGCTGCCTACTTCGGCTACGACCAGATCCGCGTGCCAGTAGGTGAGGATTTCGCCGCGGATGTCGACGCGATGGCGAGGGCTATCACGAGGCGTACCGTCGTGGTGGCCGGGTCTGCGCCAGGGTTCCCTCATGGCATCATCGACCCCATAGAGCAGCTCGCAAACATGGCTCGTGAGCGAGGCGTCGGTTTCCACACGGATGCATGTCTCGGAGGTTTCGTGTTGCCGTGGGCCGAGAGGCTCGGCTACACGATCCCCGCCTTCGACTTCCGCGTCCCTGGTGTGACATCGATGTCAGCAGATACACACAAGTATGGGTACGCAGCAAAGGGAACCTCCGTCGTTCTGTACCGTGGCAGAGATCTGCGCAGACACCAATTCTACGTTGCAACGGAGTGGCCGGGCGGCCTCTACTACTCCCCCACACTTGCGGGCAGTCGACCCGGCGCGTTGCTTGCTGCTGCGTGGGCAGCACTGCTCTCTGTGGGAGAGGACGGTTATCTCCGAGCCACCAAGGCCATCCTCAACACTGGGTCAGAGATCCGCTACGGCATCTCTCAGATCAACGGCCTCCACGTCCTGGGCCATCCGCTATGGGTCATCTCCTTCGCCTCAGACGAACTGAATATCTATGAGGTCATGGCAAGAATGTCCGAACGAGGATGGAGCCTCAACGGCCTCCACCACCCGCCAGCCGTACACATCGCCGTCACACTGCGCCACACTCAGCCGGGTGTCGCCCAGCGCTTCCTCACAGATCTCACGGCCGTCGTGGCCGAGACCAGAGAGGCTGGGGGCGACGCTGCCACGGGGGCCGCTCCAATGTACGGCATGGCCGCGACCTTTCCCGCACGGGGCGCGGTCAGCGAACTCATGCTTCGCTACATCGACCGTATCTACGAAACCGGCGACTGACGCGACGGTTCCCTGATCCTTCGTAACGCCTCAACACGATTGCGCGTGTCAGATGTGCGAAGCATCAGGGAACTGTTGCCTTAGGTATGTGATCCGTTCGATACTTCCTGCGGGCTGTTGACCGACCTCGCAAGGCGACGGCCAGCGATCACCGAGACGACGATGCCCACGACGATGGCCATTGCGAAGGCAACCGTCGGACCGATTGGCGGGCCCCACACAAGTGAGGTGAGCCGATTCAGCACCAGCCACGTTATCTGGAGCGCGACCAAGCCCGCGCCGACCCCGATCGCATACGCGGAGACGAGATCGGCACGGCGTGATCGTTCCATCATGTGTGGAAGATGTCGAAGAACAGCGGGAACGTGAAGAGGGCTCCCACGAGTCCCATGCCAAGACCGATATAGAAAGCGGTCTTGAGCACAACGTCCTTGTTCCTCCACAGGAGCCAGAGGACCAACCAGCTCACTAGCCAGATGATCGTAGCAACCGTCGCTTTACCGGCCAGCGGTCCAACGCCCTGTCCCCACTCCCACCACAGGAGGAAGCTCTTCAGACCGGAGCTGATGACAGCACCCGTCGTGAAGATTCCAAGGAAAAGGATCCCGATCCCGGCTGAGATCATGGCCGCCGCGGCGGGCCCATCCGGCTTCTCTGCGAGATCCAGACCGGCAAGCTCGGGAGCTACGCCTACATCGTCGTACATACCGGGTTTGAAATCAGTAATCATGTGTATATTTCTCCTTCCGGTATCAGACGATCGGGGCAACCTTGTTGAGGAACGCACCGAAGGCGCCACCAACAACTGCCGCTGCGAAAGCGCCGACGAACATAACAATTACAGCTGCACGCAGCCATGGTCGGGCGATCAAACGTGGACCGTAGTAGACCACGAGGAACGCTGCGGCTGTTGCCAGAATCGGCGCAGCCCACGTCACGTGCTCTTTCCACTCCATGCCGAACGCATGCCACTCCGATGTAGCTCCACTCACGTCGGACTTCAAGAAGTCCCTCGGCGAACAGGTCGCATTCGGAAGGATCGCATTCGCACATCCAGCGTACGCATCTTCACCGACGGTCGACAGGTTGACGCGGTACCACGGATATACGATCCATGTACCGGTGATCACAGCGCCCCATGCGGCAGCAGCCATGACCCATACCCCAACGTAGAGCCTTCCCATTCGTTCCTTGATTCCCGCGGTCGTCATAAGACCTGGTTTGAGACTCCACAGTCCAGCCAGTCCTCCGGCGAATGCGAGAAGGAACAACGTGCCCAGAACGAGACCGTGGATTACGGTCCAGACCTCTCTGGAAGACAGTTCCATTGATAACTCTCCCTTTCTCGACTCTCGAAACGTTCACGATCGTGCGATTCGTTCCGACTTACAAGAGAACAGCACACGCTTTTCGTCCTAATACATAGAACCCGACTCATGAACTCTGGAATCGACCTTCGGCGTCACGATTGCACCGAAACCCCGCGAGAATATACGGATGGGTACATGGAGCATGTTGCGGCCTCCGCTTGCAGTGGGCGCCCTTTTCGCCAGCCAATTGGCCAGGGCGCTGTATCGCGACGATCTTCCGACTCTCGAGAACCAGGACCCGTCAGGGATCTTCGGCTCCCCTGACAATCCCCCACTCACCATCGTCTTTCTCGGTGACAGTTCTGTGACCGCACCCGGTGTGGAACCGCTCGACCACTCGTGGCCTCGACAGATCGCTTTCCACCTCGCCACCCGCTACCGCGTCACCGCACTGAGTGTCGCCGTTGGTGGCGCCAAGGTCAAGGACGTGCTCGAATTGCAACTCGATGAGGCCCTTGACGCCCAACCCGACCTCGCGTACGTCTCGGTTGGGTCGAACGATGCATTGCGTGGATCCTCAACGGTGCGCTTCGAGGCTGACTACGACCGTGTCGTCGGGCGACTCCACTCGAAAGCCGCGGCCGTTGGACTCTCCGGGATCGGTGATCTTGGGACGATTCCCCGCCTGCCTGAGTTGGCGAGAGGCGTCGCCCGAATACGGGCACGATCCATCGATGCGGCGATCGCCCGAGTATCGAAACGCTACCCACGGACCGTGAAATCGAACGCATGGGACGTGATGGAGATGCTCTTCACCAAGGAGTCCGACATGTTCGGCGAGGACCTTTTCCATGCGTCCGCCGAAGGGCACCTCGCCTTCTCCCACGTCGGGAAACCCGTTGCCGACCGCCTGGTCGAGATATGGCGGGAGGAAGCCATCAGCTTTCAGCCATCAGCCACAAGAAAGAGAACAGACATGGATGACTGCTCTGAGTTTGAGATTCAGGATGGTCATCGGTGATCGGTCATCGGCTTCCTGCCTATGGCGTGGAGCGAGGGGAAAGCGAGGAACGAATCGGAAGATTCTGGCCGTGATCGCCACACATCCCCCATGTGCCCCGCCCTGTTCTGGCTGATG
>JAMBLL010000173.1 GCA_023336765.1 Actinomycetes bacterium
CCCGAAGGTCGCAGGTTCAAATCCTGCCCCCGCTACGAAGAAAGCCCTTGGGATACCTACATTCTCAAGGGTTTTCTCGCGTCTGGGATTGTCCAGGTGGCCTTCCATACAGCGTGCCTACAAGATTGCTCAGTGTGCTGTTCCGGTTCCATGTCGGCGCGCCATCCCGTCGAGACGGTCCAGGATGAGGTCGAGGACGAATAGGAAGGAGTCGTGGGTTGGATGGTCCTCTGCGTGGTAGCGGAGGTGGTCGATCACGTGTGGGAAGCGTTCGGCATCCAGCTCTGCGGCCAAGTCCTGGACGTGGGTTCCCGGGTTCGAGCGAACGGCTGCCAGCTCTTGGCGCGTGTGGCCGAGGACGTGGTTGAGGACGGCGTGGAGTCCGAGGTCGGTGAGGTCGTCGGGTAGGCCAGCCGATGCGAGTTGGTCGAGTATGGCTTCCATCAATGTCCAGCGTTGCGGTCCCGGAATCCGAGCCGACCACACCTCGACGGCCCAGGGATGGCGGTGAAGCACGGTTCGCGTCGATACTGCGATTTGGCGGACACCCTGCTTCCAGTCAGCGCCTGGCTCTGGACGTTCGATCGTGGCGGCGATGTCCTCGACCATGGCGTCGATGAGTTCGTCCTTGTTCCGGATGTGGTTGTAGAGCGACATTGTCCCCGCATCCAATGCGGTTGCGAGAGTTCGCATGCTGATCGAGTGGATGCCGTCGCGGTCTGCGACAGCAAGCGCAGCGTGGACGATCCGCTTCTGTGTGAGTGGGCTCTTTTGTTCGCTGGCCATGTGGCAACCAAGATCGTGAATCTACTTGCACTTAGCGTACACCGTACGTAGGATGATCTCATGTCACGTACACCGTACGTATCGATGCGACCGCTTGGGACACACTCATGAGGCTGATCCCTCTCAGCGATGTCGGCGCCACAGTGGCGACACTGTGGGTGTGCATCCTGGGGTCGGATGTGCAAGGAACGAGGAGCTCATGACCGTTCGTCCGACAGCCGTCGTCACCGGCGCCAACTCCGGCATCGGCCTGGAAACCGTCCGGGGCCTGGCCCGTGAAGGCATCCACGTGGTGATGGTGTGCCGCAACCAGACCAGGGCTGAGGCGGCCAGGGCCGACATCGAGGCATCCGTACCCGATGCGTCGCTGTCGATCGTCCTGTGTGACCTCAGCCTGCAAGCCGACGTGCGACGGGCCGCTGCAGAGATCGAGGCAACGAAGGAGCGGCTCGACCTGCTGGTGAACAACGCCGGGATCATGATTCGATCCCGTCAGGTCACAACCGAGGGTGTCGAGATGATGCTGGCTGTCAACCACTTCGCGCCGTTTCTGTTCACGACCCTGCTACTGCCGCTGCTGCAGGCTTCGGCGCCCGCTCGGATCGTCAACGTCGCCTCCTGGGCCCACAGCATGGGCAGACTCGACCTCGACGACCTTCAGGCCACACGGGGTTATGGCCTGTTCGGCCTTCCCCGCTATGGCGAGACCAAGCTGATGAATATCCTGTTCACACGCGAACTCGCCCGGCGCATCGAGGGCACAGGCGCCATCGTGAACTGTTTGCACCCCGGAAATGTGGCCACCAACCTCGGCAACCCACCGGCGCCGAACCGGCTGCTGGGCCGCATGATCTTCCTTGATGCGGCCCGGGGAGCGGAGACCACTCTCGCGGCCTCCACCAACACTGAGTACGGCGATGTCAACGGCAGCTACTTCGTGAAATCAGAGCCGGGCGACCACAAGCTGAGCGCGGCCGCCCGGGATCGTGAGGCGGCAGCTGGCCTCTGGGTCGCCACCGAGGCCCTAGTGGTCTCGTCGCCACTCCGACCGCATGCGGGGCCCTCGTGATCGGCAACGAAGCCGGAACCGCAAGGTTCTGGGACAAGCGGGCAGCAACCTACGACAAGACAGAAGCCGACAACGAGCAGCTCCACAGTGCCATCGTCGATAGATCACTCGGATTCCTTGGCAGCGACGACGTAGCCCTCGACTACGGCTGCGGAACCGGGGCACTGAGCTACAGGCTTGCTCCTCACGTCAAGGCGCTCCATGGCATGGACATCTCGAAACGGATGATCGACACCGCAAGAGATCGAGCCGATCTTGAGCATGTCGAAGGTCTTCGCTTCTCAGCGGGCTCGATATTCGACGACGCATTCGAACCCGACTCATTCGACGTCATCATTACTTCTCAAGTACTGCACGTCATGAGCAACGGAGATGAGGCTCTCGATCGGATACACGGGCTGGTCAAGCCAGGCGGCTGGTTCCTATCCACGACGCCGTGCATGCATGAGGGTCAGTCGGTCATGAAGCTGGCCAACCGGGCGCTGTCGGTGGCGAGTGCGGTCCGGGCCATCCCCTACATGAAGTTCTCCACAGGTCCCGACCTGGAACGGTCGATCTCGGAGGCGGGATTCGAGATCCATGAAACAGCGGACCTGCCGTTCGACCAGAGACCAGACATGCGATACGTGTTCGCCCGGTTCGTTGCGGCGAGGAAGATCCACTGATCTGGGTCCACATCCAGATCAGCAACGTCCAGCCCCCCAAGGGCGAACATCTCGACGGCACAGCACCGCTACCGCCATGGGAACAGATCTGCCAGCAGGTCACCTCGATCCCTGTCGGACCGTTGGAGCGCAAATGACTCTCCATACCGCGTCCATACCGCGAGAGGGTGGGATGGAACCGGAAACAACGCGAAACGTTGAGAGACAAAAATCCCGTCAGGACAGGGCTTTTCGCGTGTTTCCCCCGGTCAGCGGGTGGGGTCTTTTCGGGCTCATAACCCGAAGGTCGAGCTCTCGAGTCGCTCGCTCCGCTCCCGCTATCTTCTGCCTCGTGGCAAGACTCCGGCCTACGTAGACGGTGATTCCGCTCGCTGGGGTTCAAGGATTTTGGTTCAAATCCTGCCCCCGTTACGAAGAGAACCCTTGGGATACCTACATTCTCAAGGGCTTTCTCGCGTTGTGGTTAACGAGGCGGAGACGGATGTGGGTCTGCGGCCGGGAGTGGCGTCGAGTCAGAAGGTTGAGCTCAAGACGCTGCGCGGCGGGGCCAAGGAGCTTCGGCCTAGGATCGAGATTCTTCGGAAGGCCTCAGCGTAATTCGCTCGGCGGCGTTCGACCGCCGACCGAGATCATGATTGAGTTCATCGACGATCACAAATCCACATTGTGGGGCCGAGTCGAACTGTGATGTCATCGAGATCGTCTTGACGGGGCCCCGGTGATTGGTCCGGATGTTGTGGGTGTGTCACCACGAACCAGTCGGGAGATCTGGCATTCGTGGCCTTGCTCTATTTCGTCACCTTCACGGCACTGCGATTGATTGCAGGGCATCTCAGATACGGGGAACCGCCAGACGCGCGATGTATGCGTGGGTTCGATCAGCGTTGCAGGAGTGCCGATTCAACGGTGGGCGGCGTTCAGTCGTCGCTACCCCCGGTTCGGGCGTATACATCGGTCTCGAAGGCCTCCAGGAGGGCTGCGCATTCCTTGACCCAGTGCTCCGCCCCTGTTCGGTCG
>JAMBLL010000174.1 GCA_023336765.1 Actinomycetes bacterium
ACACACCAGCCGAGCGATTCAACCTACTCGTCGCGGCCACCGCTTGAAACCAAGGCCAACATGTTGGCTGTGCTGACGCCAGAGCGTGTCAAACGCCTAGGAGAAGGTCAGCTCGTCTTCGGTTGCGCCGATGGTGATCGCCGATCCCTCGGGGAGTTCGCCGTTGAGCACCATGAGCGACAGTGGATCAGCGACCGCAGTCTGGATGAGACGCTTAAGAGGCCTCGCACCGTAGACCGGGTCGTACCCGTGTTCGGTCAACCAATCCGCTGCCTCATCGGTGAGTTCCACGGAGATCTTGCGATCATCGAGGCGCTTCTTGAGGTCGGCGAACTGGATCACGACGATCTCGCGGATGTCGCTCCGGGAAAGTCGACTGAATACAACAACATCATCAACCCTGTTGAGGAACTCGGGCCTGAAATGCGACCGGACGACGCCCATCACACGCTCGCCGACCACCTCGTCAGGGAGATCTGGGTCGATGAGTTCCGATCCGAGGTTCGACGTCATCACGAGCACCGTGTTCGTGAAGTCAACCGTTCGACCCTGACCGTCAGTCAGGCGTCCATCGTCAAGCACCTGGAGCAAGGCATTGAACACGTCAGGGTGGGCCTTTTCCACCTCGTCGAGCAGGATCACCGAGTACGGGCGTCGCCGCACTGCCTCGGTCAACTGCCCACCTTCGTCGTATCCGACGTATCCTGGAGGAGCGCCGATCAACCTGCTGACCGAGTGCTTCTCCATGTATTCAGACATGTCGATACGCACCATTGCCCGTTCATCGTCGAAAAGGAACTCCGCAAGAGCTCGTGCGAGCTCGGTCTTGCCGACTCCGGTAGGGCCAAGGAACAGGAACGAACCGATGGGGCGATTGGGGTCGGAGAGGCCAGCTCGTGATCGCCTGATGGCATTCGAGATGCTCGTAACGGCCTCATGCTGGCCGACGACGCGTTCATGCAGGTGCTCTTCGAGTTGAACGAGTTTCTGCATTTCTCCTTCGAGAAGCTTCAAGACGGGTACGCCTGTCCACCGGCTGACGACCTCAGCTACATCCTCCTCATCCACTTCTTCCTTGAGCATTCTCATGTCCGTTTGGAGTTCGTCGAGTGTTGTCTGTTTCTCTGCGAGTTGTTCCATGAGGGCAGGGAGCGTTGCGTAGCGCAACTCTGCAGCTTCTTCCAGACTCCCGTCACGCTCGGCCTTGTCCGAATCGGCGCGTACGTCTTCGATCCGCTGTTTGACGTCGCGTATCGCCCCGATCGACTCCTTCTCGAGTTGCCAGTGAGCTGTGAGGCTGTCGAGTTCTTCCTGGAGATTGGCAAGCTCCTCCTCGATGACCGAGAGGCGGTCCGCTGACGCTGCGTCGTCTTCCTTTGCCAGTGCCTGGCGTTCGATCTCGAGCTGACGTCTTCGTCGCTCGAGGTTGTCGATCTCGTCTGGCATGGAATCGATCTCGATGCGGAGCTTCGCTGCAGCCTCATCGATGAGGTCGATCGCCTTGTCAGGAAGTTGCCTACCGGTGACGTAGCGGTCAGAGAGCACGGCTGCTCCAATCAGAGACGCATCTGTGATCCGGACACCGTGGTGAACTTCGTACTTCTCCTTGAGGCCCCTCAGGATCCCGATCGTCTCCTCCACGCTTGGCGCGTCGACGAGGACGGGCTGGAACCGGCGCTCGAGCGCTGCATCCTTTTCGATGTACTTGCGAAACTCGTCGAGAGTCGTTGCACCGATCATGCGCAGTTCCCCGCGTGCCAGCATCGGCTTGAGCATGTTGGAAGCGTCCATTGAGCCCTCAGAGGCCCCCGCACCGACGATCGTGTGCATCTCGTCGATAAACGTGATCACGCGACCTTCCGACGCCTTGATCTCGGCGAGGGCAGCTTGCATCCGCTCCTCGAATTCGCCACGGAACTTGGCACCCGCGAGCATTGATGAGATGTCCAGCGAGACCAGTCGACGGTTCTTCAGGCTCTCCGGGACGTCGCCATCCACGATCCGCTGGGCGAGACCCTCGACGATCGCTGTCTTGCCGGTACCCGGTTCACCGATGATGACAGGGTTGTTCTTCGTCCTGCGCGACAGGACCTGGATGATCCGCCGGATCTCATCATCACGCCCGATGACGGGGTCGAGGTTTCCCTTGCGAGCCTCCTCGGTGAGGTCCCGACCGAATTTCTCAAGTGGGGCAAACGTGTCCTCGGGGTTCTGGCTTGTAACGGACTGGCTCCCGCGGACTTCTGTGAGAGCGCTGAGGATCGCCTCTTTCGTAACGCCGAGGCGCCGTAGATCGTCGCCAACCGCACTCTGGGAGACGGCGAGCGCGATGAGGATGTGCTCTATGGAGACGTAACTGTCGCGCAGTATCGTCTTCTCTCGCTCCGCATCGTCAAGGACGTCGATGGCATCCTTGGCAAAGGCCACGTCGCTTCCGCCGTACACCGTTGGCATCGCGTCGAGTGCAGTGTCGAGTGGAGCGCGGACATCGGTGACGTGGGCACCGACCTTGGCGAGTATCGGGTAGATGATCCCGTCCTGGGACGCAAGCAAGCCCGCGAGGAGGTGCTCGGGATGTACGTATTGGTGATCGCGTTCGTCAGCGACTTCTTGCGCCTTGAGAACAGCTTCCTGACTCTTCTGTGTGAAGTTGTTGATATCCATCGTGGTATCGGTGTCCTTGTGCGGTAGTGGGATCCGGTTGACCCCTGCAGAGTATAGCATGCATAGGAAATATGAGTCATACCGACTCAGGTTAACGGGAGGTTCTGTTTCGTCTCGAAGGCTTGCAAATACTCAGTTATCTACTTAGCATCTGACCCACAAAAACATCCCTCGTGGTCGGGTGTCTCGCTCCGCCCATTGGTATCTGAGAGGAAGGTATGGGACAGGTTCCCCAGGATATCGATGAGCCGTTCAACCCCAGACGTACATGGGCGAGTGTAATAGCGTGACAGAAGAGCAGGTGGTGGCCGACCTGGCACGTTTCGTGGGGTGAACCCGTGCATCGAGAGTGAGGTAGAAATGAACAAGAGACGAATCGTGCTGGTGGCAACCGTGATATCGGTCGTGCTCGTTGCGTGCGGCGGTGGTGGCGAAAGCTCCGTGTCTGTTGATGATGCGTGGGGTCGAACATCCCCTTCGTCAGCAGCGAATGCTGCGTTCTATATGGTGATCGAGGGCGGTACCGAGCCAGACACGCTTGTGTCGGCAGATGCAGCCGCGTGTGGAATCACGGAACTGCACATATCTGTGATGAGCGATGGCGTCATGAGTATGCAGCATCTGCCCGACGGTATCGATGTACCGGCAGGTCAGGCTGTGGTGCTCGAACCAGGCAGCTTCCATGTGATGTGTATCGATAGGCAACAGGAATTCGTTGCTGGCGCATCGATCCCCTTAACACTGGAGTTCGCTGGCTCAGGAACGATGGAGGTCACAGTCGAGATCCGGGACGAATAACGCCCTCTCTCCCTTCAAGCGTCCCTCACGGCACCATATTGCCGCGAAGGACAACCGAACGACCAGGAATGAACGCGAGGTGGGATTCGTTGAAGGTCTCGAACCGATGAAGGGACACTCATGCCGAAAGCGATCTGGAACGGACAGGTCATCGCGCAAAGCGACGCAACGATCAAGGTCGAGGGCAACCACTACTTCCCTCCGGATTCCGTTGACCCCAAGTTCCTCAAGCCGTCATCGTCACAGACCGTGTGCCCATGGAAGGGAACGGCCAGCTACTACGACGTGGTCGTAGAAGATGAGACCGCACCCGGTGCGGCCTGGTACTACAAGAACCCGAAGCCCGCTGCATCCGAGATCAAGGACTACGTCGCGTTCTGGCGCGGCGTAAAGGTGAAACGGAAGTAAGTCGTACGTCGTAAATCGTAAATCGACGGGAAGCCCGTATTCCGAGCTACCCCTGTTGTGAGCATGCGCGGGTGCAATCTACGATTTACGATTTACGACTTACTATCTCTTGCTGATGGCTGTTGGCTATTCTGCTTCCATGATCCCTATTCGACTTGCTGAAACTGAACGTGACGACTTCGACGGACCGATCGTTGAATTCTGGAGAGAGGACGAGTTCATCGGGATGGTGTTCTGGGATGGCGAATCCCCGATCATGCAGATCTACCCCGATGCAGATGGCGACATCCAGGATCTCGACGTGTTCGAAATCCAGCAACTCCTTGACACAGCGGTCCGCATGATCGATCCGGGAGGCGACGAGGAGTTCGCCGAGTTGAGGGCTGCCGTTGTCGATGCCGTAGGGGACGGCTCAGATCTTCACCCTCCTACAGCCGATCTCCTCAACGAGTTCGACTCGCAGGCCGTCTTCCGCACCGATGATGGGGAAGGCTTCTTCCGCAAGAACGTCGCCGAGGCGTTCATCACGAAATGCGAGGAGCTCGATCTCGCTGTTGTGGAGATGGAGGGTTTCGATCTTGAAGGTTCCACGCTTGTGCCACGGCCAAGACTGGACCTTCAGGTGACACCCCAGTCGATGATGTCATGGCCCGAATTCCGCACATTCGCCAACGTGACCGCTCACGACACGTTGCGTGTCTGGCCCAGCCGTGACGAACTCGTCATAGCGTTCGTCATTCAGCAGCCAGACACAGAAACGATCGTGGCCTGAGGCAGATCGCTCG
>JAMBLL010000175.1 GCA_023336765.1 Actinomycetes bacterium
CCAATGAGCTCATAGCCGATGACACCCACGACATGGGAACGCCGGACGAAGCGGTCGTAACGGATCTCGCAGAAGACGGGGTGATGGTCGAACACGGCGACCACGGCGACGACGAACATGCGGGACACGGCGCCGACCACACGGGCCACGAGACGATGTTCCGCAAGCGGTTCTTCGTATCAACGGCGCTGAGCGTTCCTGTCCTGTTCTGGAGCGAGACGATCCAGGGATGGTTCGGTTACAGCGCACCAGAATTCGCAGGGTCCTTCCTGGTCGTGCCCGTTCTCGCGACATTCATCTTCGCGTATGGCGGGTTCCCGTTCCTGTCGATGGCGAAGTACGAACTGAAGAAGCGCTCCCCCGCCATGATGACACTCATCTCGCTTGCCATCACCGTTGCGTACGGGTTCTCCATGCTCACGCTCTTCGATCCCAGCCTCGGTGACGACTTCTTCTGGGAACTGGTGACCCTGATCGACATCATGTTGTTCGGCCACTGGATGGAGATGAAGAGCGTCCGTGAGGCCTCCGGTGCTCTCGGTGCTCTGGCGAAGCTCATGCCGGACACAGCCGAGGTCGAATCGTCTGACGGAACGGTGACGACGATCCCAGCAAGGGATCTCACCGATGGCCAGACCCTTCTCATCCGCCCTGGGGCAAGTGTTCCTGCAGACGGAATGATCACCGATGGTGAGTCGCTCTTCGATGAGGCTCTGATCACAGGAGAATCACGCCCGGTAAAGAAGGGCACCGACGCGATCGTGATCGCCGGGACCATCAACAGCGGCTCGGGTGCGGTGCGCGCACGTGTCACCGCTACCGGAGACGACACCGCGCTATCTGGAATCATGAAGCTTGTGGCTGCTGCCGAGGCGAGCAAGTCGCCGACTCAACTGCTCGCTGACCGGGCAGCAAGCATCCTGTTCTACGCAGCCGTGATCGCTGCAGTGCTCACGGCGCTCGTGTGGACACTGATCTATGGAGGATTCGACGAGCGCACGATCGCAAGAGTCGTGACCGTACTTGTGATCGCCTGCCCCCATGCACTCGGCCTGGCGATACCACTTGTTGTGTCGAATACGACCGCACTCGCCGCTGGCAACGGGATACTCATCTCAAAGCGTGAGGCCATCGATACCGCCAGGGATCTCAACATGGTCGTGTTCGACAAGACCGGAACGCTCACCTCGGGACAGATGGGTGTGGCTGAGATGGCCACGGTCGATGGTGTGACTCCCGATCGCGCGCTCGCTCTAGCTGCAGCCGTTGAGAGCGATTCGGAGCACCCGATGGCACGGGCGATCCTGTCGTCTGCCCTGGAGCAGGAACTCAACGTCCCGAGCCCTGAATCGTTCGAGGCGCTCAAGGGTCGCGGCGTTCGAGCCACGATCGACGGATCCGATGTCTACGTGGGTGGCCCACGACTCCTCGAGAGCCTGGACCTCGAGCTTCCAGACGCCCTAGCAACCTTCTCGGAGACCGCGGGCTCGCGTGGTGAGTCTGTTGTTATCGTCATCGACGGCGACGTACCCGTCGCGGCGATCGCGATATCGGACATCGTCAGACCTGAAAGCTACACAGCTATCGCTGCGCTTGAGGAACGCGGTGTTGCGGTCGGGATGATCACAGGCGACAGCGACGATGTGGCCCAGGCCGTCGCATCAGAGCTCGGGATCGACATCGTTTTCTCACAAGTGCTCCCTGCTGACAAGGACGCCTATGTCACCCAACTCCAGGACGAGGGTTATGACGTTGGCATGGTCGGCGATGGTGTCAACGATGCTCCGGCCCTGACACGTGCCGACATCGGTATCGCCATCGGAAGCGGCACCGACGTTGCAGTCCAGGCTGCGGACCTCGTGCTCGTCAAGTCCGACCCGCGCGATGTCGTCAAGATCATCAGGCTCTCGGCGGCAAGCATGCGCAAACAGCTCCAGAACATCTGGTGGGGTGCTGGCTACAACATCGTGATGGTCCCGCTCGCCATGGGGATCGCGGTGCCGCTCGGGTTCGATATGCCACCAGCGCTCGGTGCCGCATTCATGTCCGTCAGCACGATCATCGTGGCAGTCAACGCCCAGACCCTCCGCCGCATCAACCTCAACGTGGATTGAGGCGCCACGAACCCAGGGTTCACAGCATCGTATATGGCGCTGACAGCCCACAGAACGGGTGGTGCCCGGTACGATGGAGGCTGCAACGACGGGAGGACCCATGAGCGAGAAGTACGACAACTACCTGGAGCAGTCCTCGGCATCGAACCGAAGGGTGGCTGGGCTGATCGTGGCGGGGATCATCGTTGCCGCAACTGTGGTGTTCCTCCTCCAGAACACGGAGGAAGCCACGGTCAAGTTCCTGTTCCTCTCCCGCGAGGTGCCCATATACATCGTCATCATCATCTCCATGGTGCTCGGTGCACTCCTCACGCTGATCGCCTTCTGGCTTCGACGGAGAGCGAAGAAGCGCAAACTTCAGGGCGACGATTAACTCGGGTAATCGACACGCTGACAACCCGTTAGCATCCACGAACGAAGCGCTCATCCAGAGCGGTGGAGGGACAGGCCCTGTGATACCGCGGCAACCGACGAAGTTCGGTGCCAATGCCTGATCGATGAGAGTCACCGAGCGGCTACCGCTCGAGGCGCCTGAGCGTTTTGAGACATAGGAGCTGCGATGGGACAACAACAAGAAGCGTGCTGTAGATGCACAAGTGGGTCGCCGTGAGCGACTATCTCGACGCTGTCAGCAATAGGGTTGTCGTGTTCGACGGCGCCACGGGGACGTGGCTCCAGGGCCAGAACCTCACCGCAGAAGACTTCGGCGGTCCCGACGTCGAGGGATGCAATGAGATCCTGAACGTGACGAGGCCAGACGTCATCGAACGCCTCCATCGCGCCTACCTCGACATCGGTGCCGACGTTATCGAGACGAACACCTTCGGTGCATTCGGTGTCCCTCTTGCCGAATACGACCTCGAGGACCGCGTCTACGAAATCGCCGCGGCGGGTGCCTCCATTGCACGGACGACAGCAGACCAGTACGAGGGACGCTTCGTTGCTGGCTCGATCGGGCCCGGCACCAAGTTCCCAACCCTGGGCCAGATCCGTTACGCCGACCTTCGCGACGAGTTCGAGGTCGAAGCCGCCGGACTCATCGATGGTGGCGTCGACCTGATCATCATCGAGACCCAGTTCGACCTGCTCTCGGTGAAGGCAGCTATCAACGGTGCGCGGGCAGCGATGAGATCGTCGGGCAGGGATGTTCCCATTCAAAGCCAGGTAACGATTGAACTGACCGGCAGGATGCTGCCAGGCACCGAGATCGGCGCGGCATTGACCGTGATGGAGTCCCTCGGCGCAGACGTCATCGGCATCAATTGTGCGACTGGCCCCGTCGAGATGTACGAAGCTGTCCGCCACCTCACGAGGCACGGACGAACGCCGATCAGCATCATCCCGAACGCAGGGCTTCCATCGGTCGTCGATGGAGAAATGGTGTATGACCTCGGAGCCCAGGACATGGCATCTCATATCGCCACATTCGTGGGTGACTTCGGGGTCAGCGTCGTGGGGGGCTGCTGCGGGTCCACACCCGAGTACATCTCAACGATCATCGAAGCAGTCAGGGGAATTGAACCCGCGAGCCGTGAACCGGTTCATATCCCTGCAGTGACATCGACCTATTCTGCGGTGCCGCTCGAGCAGGACACCTCCTTCCTCATCATCGGGGAACGCACGAACGCGAACGGTTCCCGGGCGTTCCGTGATGCGATGCTCGAAGGCGATATCGATGCCTGTGTCGCCATAGGAGAGGGCCAGGTCGCAGAAGGTGCACACCTCGTCGACCTGTGCGTCGACTACGTGGCACGCAACGGTGCCCACGACATCGATACGCTCGCCCAACGGTTCTCGACCGATGTTGCGGCACCGATCGTTATCGACTCGACCGAACCGCCTGTGATGCAGGCTGCTCTTGAACGCATCGGGGGCAGGAGCATCCTCAACTCCGCGAACCTCGAGGACGGCGAGGGAGACGGGTCCCGCCTCGACTCGGTCCTATCACTGGCCAAGGAGCACGGAGCTGCGGTGATCTGCCTCCTCATCGACGAACGAGGCCAGGCCCGCGACCTCGAGTGGAAACTGGAAGTCGCTCATCGGCTCCATGACATCGCAACGACCCGATATGGCCTGGCATCTGAAGATCTCATCTTCGACGCACTCACGTTCCCGCTGTCTACGGGAGACGACGACCTGCGCCGTGATGCCATGGAGACGCTCGAAGCGATCAGACGCATCAAGGCTGAACTGCCTGGCGTCCACACCGCGCTCGGGGTTTCGAACGTCTCGTTCGGCTTACGGCCTGCTGCGCGACGTGTTCTCAACTCCGTGTTCCTGCATGAGTGCCTCAACGCCGGACTCGATGCAGCGATCATCCACGCAGGCAAGATCACCCCCCTGTCTGCCATCGATGATGCGTCCAGGAAGATCTGTCTCGACCTGATCTACGACCGGCGTTCCGACGGGTACGACCCACTTGAGGCGCTCCTTGATGCGTTCTCAGACGTCACTGTCACGGACACTGCCATCGATCCATTCGAAGGTCTGACCACATCAGAGCGTCTCGTGAAGCGAGTGATCACAGGGAACTCTGTCGGCCTCGAAGAGGACCTCTCGCTCGCTCTCGAGAACACGAGCGCCCTCAAGATCATCAACGATCAACTACTCGCCGGGATGAAAACGGTCGGCGAACTGTTCGGTTCCGGAGAGATGCAACTCCCCTTCGTCCTGCGCTCAGCCCAGACGATGAAGACCGCCGTCCGATTCCTCGAACCGCACCTCGACCGTGTCAACGCCCAACAACGTGGATCGATCGTTCTCGCAACGGTGTCTGGGGACGTCCACGACATCGGGAAGAACCTGGTCGACATCATCCTGACCAACAATGGGTACACGGTGCACAATCTCGGGATCAAGGTCTCGATCGCGGAGATGATCGAAGCGTTCGTCGAGCACGAGGCAGACGCTATTGGGATGAGTGGTCTGCTGGTCAAGAGCACGCTGGTGATGCGTGACAACCTCGATGAGATCATCCGCCACGGGCTTGGCGATACTCCTGTACTCCTCGGCGGGGCTGCGCTCACGCGTTCGTACGTTGAGAAAGACCTCGCCAGCCGCTACCCCGGCCCTCTGGTGTACGGCAAGGACGCTTTTGCAGGACTCGCTGCAATGGAGTGGATCTCCCACGGTGGCGACGAACCCACATCGCCTGAGCGGTTTCTACCCGAGACCAACAAGGATGTCGCACCGAATATTGATGCTCCTCTCCGCTCCCGTTCAGTGTCCGAGACTGAACCGATTCCGAAGGCTCCATTCCTCGGATCAAGGATTGCGACCGGTATCGAACTCGACGACGTGATGAAGTATCTCAACACAACGGCGCTCCTTCGCAATCAATGGCAGTACAGACCCATCGATGGAGAGAGCAACGACGACTTCACGAAGCGTCTCATGCCCCAGATACGTCGTGAGATCGCTTCGGCGCGCGCTGGTAGCCTGCTCCACCCCAAGGTCGTGTTCGGATTCTTCCCCGCCAATGCCGATGGAGACGATCTCGTCGTATGGGATGACATGGGTCGGACGAACGAGGTCGCACGATTCTCTTTCCCTCGCCAGGCACAGGATCCGTGGCTGTGCATCTCTGACTACTTCCGCCCGATCAACGACGATATGACGGACATCGTGTCGTTCCAGATCGTCACGATGGGTGACGATATCTCTCTGCGTGCAGCTGAACTCTTCGCCCAGGACCGTTACGAGGAGTACCTGCTCCTCCATGGCATCGGGGTGGAGATGACCGAGGCACTGGCCGAGTACTGGCACGCCAGGATCAGAGCAGACATCGGCATCGGCGACGGTGACGACCCAACGATCCGTGGCTTGTTCCGTCAGCGGTACCAGGGAGGACGGTACTCGTGGGGCTATCCGGCATGTCCTGACCTCGAGGACAACCTCAAGGTTGCGGATCTGCTCGGCGCGCGACGAATCGGCGTAACCGTCGGGCCCGACACAGGATATCAATATCACCCGGAACAGACCACATCAGCGATCGTCTGTCACCACAGCGAAGCGAAGTATTTCATTGCCAGGAAACCGAGGGAGGTGCGCGATGCTCAGTAGCAACTCACGTTTCATTTCGATGGCGGAGGTCAACCCTCCCCCGCTTCCGAACAACACCCACCTGCTCCTTGATGGCGCATGGAACCATGTGCTCGTGACCGACAACGTATTCGGGAGGATCAGGGTTTCCCCGTACGCGTACTCGGCCAGGATCACCCACGACGTCCCATCGGTATCGCCGACGGTCGTGGTATCGACCCGCGACCGAAATATTCTCGCCATCGAGTCCGAGGTTCGTGGAGCCCTCGGCAACGGTGTTGACTCTTTCCTCATCGTGGTTGGCGACACCATCCCTCACGTTGAGCATCTCGCTGGCAGACTCGAGATAGTGAAACACCTACGCACGCTCCAGGAGTCGCTGCCAGATTTCGAGGTCGGGAGTCCGACATCGTTCAGCGCAAAGGCGAAACAGCGTCACATCGACGATGGTGCCCAGTTCCTGGTTGCCGGCCCACTACTTGACCCTTCAACGGTGGGGCACTACATCGACAAACTCGAACTCCAGCCAGATGACCCACCGGTATTCGTCATGGTGATCCCCCCATTCTCCACACGGTGGATCGATCGCATGCAGGGCATCGGGGCACGGTCGGTGACCGACGACCTCCGCCACAGACTCGACGCGGTGCCCGACCCCACTACTCGTCGCGAGATCGCCTGGGAAGCTTCACGCCAGGCCGCCGCAGCCGCAGAAGAGGCGGGCGCCGCTGGAACCATCCTCATGGGGCTTCGCTTCGACACGATCATCGACGAAGCCGCTCTTGCATGGAGCGATCTGTCGAGTAACTAGAAGCGATAGCGTCGTCCGTCGAACCGATGCTGAGCCATCCGGGTCCACTATCCCAGCGTTTCCGAATTGTTCATCGATCGTGCCGAATCCGGCTAGCCAACGAAGCTCTCACAACATATCCTTCGGTTGTAAGTGGTCGATGGACGCGGCGAGCTGGCCCCGGTTGAGCCGCGAAATTTGGGTAGCACGTCCTTTGTGGGGCGAGAGAGGCCGACAGTCATGGTTTTTTGGGACTGGTTCATCCTGTTCTTCGTTTTCATCCCGATGATGATCGCGTGGATCTACACGGCGATCGATATCTTCGCACGCCCCGACATCGGGGGACTCGCAAAGTTCCTGTGGCTCCTGTTGATCCTCTTCCTCCCGATCATTGGGATGTTGATCTACTTCATCGCACGTCCCGACGTGTTCGTCGAGTAGCCACTCCTCATATAGGTTTCCGTCGGGCACTTCCCGACGGATAGTCAGAAAGTAGTGTCAAAGAAAGG
>JAMBLL010000176.1 GCA_023336765.1 Actinomycetes bacterium
CCTTTCAACATCCAGTGGCGTGGGGACCGCCCCGTGTTCATCGACATCGGCTCGTTCGAACGTCTCGACAAGGGTGACATCTGGGTCGGCTACCGCCAGTTCCTGGCACAGTATCTCTATCCGCTCATGCTCACCGCACGCGTTGGGATCCCCTTCCAACCATGGTTGAGGGGCAGACCCGATGGCCTCACCTCAGACCAGCTGCAAAGTGTGATGTCGACCCGCGATCGCTACTTGAGTAAGAGCGGCCTTCTCCACGTAACGCTCCCCGCCCGCGCCGAGCGGCCGGGTCGCGGCACAGGTAGAGATGTGCGGTCCGAGTACAAGGAAGCCGGATTCAGCAAGGAGATGATCGAGTCGAACGTCAAGGGACTGCGCTCGATCGTCGAGAAACTCGCCTGGGAGCCAGACACCTCACGCTGGAACCGGTATGCCGCTGATTGTGAACACGTCCATCTTCAGCGTGAGGCAAAAGCTGAGTTCGTTGCAGGTGTTCTCGCCAAGGGACCCTTCGACACGGTCTGGGATATCGGAGCCAACGACGGGCACTTCTCCAAACTGGCAGCTCAGCACGCTGACTACGTGCTTGCTCTCGACGCGGACGAACTCGTACTCGACGAACTGTTCAGATCACTCCGGTCCGGTGGGACGAAAAACGTGCTGCCGGTCCTCCAGGATCTTGCGGATCCCTCCCCAGGCATTGGATGGCGTGGCATGGAGCGGCCACCACTCGACCACCGCTCGACACCCGATCTCATCATCGCCCTTGCAGTGATTCATCATCTCGTGGTCGGGCGCAATGTGCCCCTCGCCTCGTTCGTCGATTGGCTGGCAGACTTCAACGCTCGCGTCGTGCTCGAATTCGTACCACCGGATGACCCGATGGTGGTCGCACTCACGGCCAACAAGAAGCCTCATGAGATCCATCGCGACTACAACGAGGATGCTCTGCGGTTGTACCTCAAGAACCGGTTCGTGATCGAGACAGAAGAGGCCGTTCCTGCAGGAGGACGTCGCCTGTTCTCTCTCACACCCATTGTCTGAAACGCTCACGGCAGAGGGGCATCCCGGCTCCTCGGAATTGAACGGGGTACGGTCAGGATCGGGCGACATCAGCCAGTAGTACGACGTAGGTATGGCGTATCACGACTCTGAACCAAGAAAGAGACATCGTACGAACCCGACTACTTCGTCATACGTTGAAAACCCACACCTCAGTCAAATCCGAAGATCACCTCATGTGGTGTGCTGATGGTGACCTCTATCTCACGTCCGTATCTATCGTCTGACAATGACAGCACCAGACGTCCAGACGGAAACGGGAGGGATCTCCGCATTCGACATCGTCGCGTCGGTCGTCGTCCTGTTCGTCCTGGCTATCTCCCAACCGCTGCTCGACCTTCTGGGGCGCAATGCCGAGTTCTTTCTCGCACGCGCGGCACCGTCCATCGATATCGTGATCCTGGCCGTCGGGCTGACATTCATCATCCCACTGTTCATCGCATTGGTCGTCCTTGGTGTCGGGAAAGCCCATGAGCAGACAGGGCGCATAGTCCATGGTGTCATCCTCGCGATCCTCGGGGCCATCCTCGGCCTTCAGATCCTGGAACTCACACTGATCGCGGACTGGCCCGCATGGATCGAGATCATCCTGGCGGTGGCCATCGGAGCGGCAGTCGCCATCGGGTTCTACCGGTACGAGTCGGTGCGGTCGATCGGCCGATACGCATCGATTGCACCGTTCGCCGTACTCGGCCTCTTCCTATTCACTTCCGCGACATCACAGCTCGTGTTCTCATCTCCCTCTGCGGTGGCACGCCCTGCCGAGGTGTCCATCGGCAACCCGGTACCTGTCATCTTTCTCGGGTTCGATGAGTTCCCCGTCGCGTCGTTGATGGACGCCGAGGGCAACCTACAGGAAAGCCTCTATCCCAACTTCTCCAGACTCGCACGCGATGGTGTCTGGTACCCGAACGCGGTCACCGTCCAGCAACAAACAGAGCAGTCCTATCCAACGATCCTCTCGGGTGTCAACGCACCAGACGGCAAGATCCCCACGGCGAGTGACTATCCGTTCACGCTCTTCACGCTGCTCGCTGATTCATACGATCTCAAGGTGCAGGAAGCGGTGACTGACCTGTGCCCCGAATACGCGTGTCAGAACACGAGTAGGGCCACGCTGCCGTTCGTGCAGCGATGGAGGCAACTGGTAACCGACCTTCGAGTCGTTGCAGGACACCTTTTTCTCCCCAACGACCTCACCAACTCACTCCCCTCGATCGACTCGTCCTGGTCGAACTTCTCAGGTGGAGAGAATTCCGACTTCGACATCATCGAGCGGTTCCAGGAAGTTGTCTACGACGGCGACCGACTCGACAGGCTCTCAGAGTTCATCGACGGCATAGCACCGTCAGAGGAAGAACCAACGCTGAACTACATCCACTCCCTACTCCCACACGTCCCGTGGAACTATCTACCAAGCGGCCAGACCTACCCGAAGCCTGGTCGCGCTCCGGGCACCGTGAGCCCGGGATGGGGTGACGACGTGTGGCTGGTCGACCAATCCTACCAACAACACCTTCTCCAGGTGCAGTTCGTGGACACCTATCTGGGAGAGGTCATCGACACGCTCAAGGCAGAGGGCATCTACGACGAAGCACTCATCGTCGTGCTCGCAGACCATGGGGTCACAGTGCGACCCGACACCTACCACCGTAGGTACGCAACGCAAGAGACCATCGGAGATGTCGCTGCGATCCCACTCTTCATCAAGTACCCGGACCAGTTCGGTGCCGGTATTGTCGACGACTACCGGGCGGAGACGATCGATGTGCTGCCAACGATCGCAGACGTGCTCGACATCGATGTCCCGTGGTCGGTTGACGGAACGTCCCTGTTCTCTGGGGAACGTCCGGTGCGTACCCAGAGCCAGATCAACGGAGCAAAGGGAGTGATCACATTCGGCGTTGACGGATCCGAAGCAAGAGCCATCGCTGCACGCAAGATCGCCCACTTCGGCCCCAACGGCCCCTACGGGCTCGCTCCGCCAGGACAGGAGGATCTCCTGGGAGTTGCGATCGCAGACATCGACATCGAACCAGGTTCGGATACCCGCGCAACGATCAGGAGCCTCGATAGCTACGCAGATGTCGACATCGACGCACCATCCATCCCCGCGTGGATCCGCGGCGTCGTAACCCCGGGACCGTCAGACACCGGAGATATGATCATCGCAGTTGCGGTGAACGGTCAGATCGTCGCCGTCACACGAACCTATGTCAACGAGGATGGCGGTACCGAATACGGTGCGCTGATTCCCCCACCCGCACTGCAGAACGGCGACAACGGCATCCAACTCATCTTGGTCCGTGGAGAGGGCTCGGGCAGGACGTTCACACACCTCACCGGATGACTCCAGCTAACTGATCACGCCAGTGATGTGCGTCACGGTTGAACCGCCCACCCAGATGTTCGAACGATCTCTGGTGATGTAGACCCGTCCTGACCGACCGATCGCCGTTCCTTGAGCTGCAACGTACGAGTCTGATGCGCGGCCAGATCCGATCAGCCACTGTGCTAGCGATGCGTTGAGACTCCCCGTGACAGGATCCTCAACGAGTTGAAGCTTGTCGTCGGAGAAGAACGCTCGAACCTCGAAGTCGACATCACTTCCACGTGGATGTGGCGCGACCACACCGATGTCGAGTTGGCCAGATCCGCCGTATCGGCCGATGTCGGGCTTGAGGGCGAGAACCGATTCGCGGTCATCGAGCAGAATGCCCACCCACCCAGGGCCATTATCCACCCACTCGGCGTCAACGATCGTTGCGGGTTCGATGCCGAGAACCGCAGCGATGCCCTCAAGATCCCCTTTTTCCACCGGTCCGCTGCGGATCAGAGGTGGTGCAGCGAACGACAG
>JAMBLL010000177.1 GCA_023336765.1 Actinomycetes bacterium
CAGGCCTCAGTGGCACCTTCGTTGTTCTCGACACCCCCACGGTCGTGCGCCATGTGCATGAAGTGGTCGACATCGCCAACGTCAGTGGTGACAAGACTCGTACCGATGGCCGCTATGAACGCAGCTGTCACACCGTAAAGCGCTGGATTCACCAGCACCGGGAGGAACAAGAACTCGTCAACCTCGGCGAACCGGAGGAAGGTGAACAGGAGCGAGACGACAAGACCTACCACGAATCCGGCGACCGCGCCCTGTCTCGTGAAGCGAGTCCACCACACCGTCAGCAGCAGCACGGGCGCGAACGTGCTGGCGGCGATACCGAAGGCCATGCCCACGAGTTGGGCCACGTTCTGTTCCTTAAGCCAGATCGCCAACAGCACCGCGAAGACCGTCAGCACGATGCCGGCGACCCGCGCAACCAGCAGCCGCTGGCGTTCCGAGGACTCGGGTCGCAGCAGGACGGTGTAGCCATCGTGTGCAACCGTCGTCGTCATCTGGATGAGCAGGCCCACTGCCGAACTGAGGATGGCAGCCATGGCGCCAGCGAGCACGATGCCCAGAAATACGTCACCACCGATCGAGTCACGGCCACCGAGCAAAGCTCCGAGCTCGGCCACCGCAGTGTTCGTGGCCTTGCCGATCTCGCCCTGGTTGATGAGGTCGGCGAGCATCGGGTACAGAAGCATCATCGCGGCCAGGCCCACGAACAGAGTCATCGTGTAGAAGATGGCCAGACTGACGATGGTGAACTCGGTCGACTTCCGGGCCGCCGTCGCGTCCTTCACGGTGTACAGCCGGATGAGCACGTGGGGCAAGCCGACCACTCCAAGGAACAGGCCCAAGACCAAGCTCAGCTGGTTGGCCAGATCCTTGACGTTGACACCGGGCGTCATCGCTTTCGGTGCCTCGGGCAGGATCTCGGTTGTGGACTTGGCGGCCTCGAGGGCTTCCTCGCCGCTGCTATCGACCGCGTAGTCGGCCAGGATCTGGCCGGCGGCCCCCTCGTCCACGAGTACCCGCGGAGGGACCACATTGTCCGCCTCCGTGAGGATGTTGAGCGGGTTCCAGTCGAAGTACATGGCCATGGAGAGCACGAGGAGCAGAACCATGGCACCGAAGATGATGATGCCCTGGAAGGCCTGGTTGTATGACGTGCCGCGCATGCCCCCGAGCACGACGATGACGGCCGTGAAGCCACCAGCGATGCAGACCCAGAAGACGTACGAGGCGGCCGAGCCAATGGCATCGAGGGGAATGAGCAGGTTGAAGAGGTGCCCGGCGCCCACCAACTGCGGCACCAGGTAGATGGTGCCGATAATGACACCGGTGACGATCGTGAGGAAGCGGATCTCGCGGCCCGAGAACCGTTCCTGGAGCGCATCCGCAACGGTGTACTTGCCCGAACGTCGCAGAGGGCTGGCGATAGTAAGCACAACCACGACCCAGCCGGCGAAGAAGCCGAGCGCCAGCCACCAGTTGTCGATGCCGAAGAGGGCGATCGCGCCAGCCACGCCGAGGAAGCTGGCAGCACTGGCGTAATTGCTGAACATCGCCAAGCCGTTGAGCTTCCAGGGGATCTGTCCGTCCGCCACGTAGAACTCGGCGGTGGTGTTGGTCCAGCGGCGGCTGTACCAGCCGATGCCGAAGAAGGTGGCCATGCCCGCAATGAGGATCAGGAGAGCGATGATGTTGAGGTCATCCATGTCCTAGCCCTCGATCTTCGAGAGGTAGATGCGCGTGATGACCAGACCAGAGATGATGACGCCGATGCCGAGAACAAACCCGAGCGGCAGGCCGCCGAAGACCTCGGTGGCTGCCAAGTCAGCGAACTCGGCCGAGGTCAGGATGGCCACCCCGAAGTAGATGATCGCAAAGACGGCCAAGAGTCCCCAGGCCCACTTGGCGCGCAATGTACTCAACGGTGACCAATGTTGGTCGTCAGTCGAGTTCGAACCGGGCACGGTGGCACTCCTCGCACACACGAGGAGCACGGCTGGGATGACCCGATTTGGGGCCACAAGACCCTCACTCGAATCCTAGGATACCACCCTTGACACCCACCACGGAGCCCCGTCCATATCCGGCGGGCACATGATGTGTGTGATGTTTCACGCTCCGGTCGGGTGGTAGTTCACCGGACCTGTGCGGCGTCTGACGCAACGCGCGGCGAGACCCCGGTCATAACCAGGGTCCCGCCGCTCTCTCTCCGTGGCGCTGAAGGTATCCGAACCCTTGGGCGCCAACCGTTGAGGGATGACGACTCGACGTCTAGGGAAGCGGCATCCCAGGCACGCCTACGTCAATAGCCACGAGAGCTGGACCGATTCCGGTGCCGATCTCTGGTACGAGCGCCAGGTTGACGGCGTACAAGGTCTGCTTCATGCCAGCACCGGTACCGAACGCCAAGCTCGACGGAAGATCCAGGAAGTCACCCGCCCCTGTGGCGATGGTGTCGATCGAACCGTCTGGGTTGACCCGCTTGATGGCGCTCAGGCCGATAACCGCCACATAGATGCCGCCATGGACGTCGACGGCGATCCCATCGGGAATGAACAGCTCAAAACCCTGTGCCAGCGTTGAGATGTCGCCGGCGCTTCCGTCCTTGAGCACAGGTATGGACATGAGGGAGAACTTTTCGCTGTTGGCCACGTAGACGGTGTCTTGACGGAAGGCGATTCCGTTGGCTCCGACCGCTCCTGGGCCGAGCGCCCCTGTCCCGCCGAGGAATGTGCTCTCGACCCACTTCTCCACTGTGCCGTCTCGTCCGATCCGGTAGATAGCGCCCAGGAGGTCTGGGGCAACGCCACCACTGATAGAGTCGGTGACATAGAGATTGCCCTTCTTGTCGAACGCCAGACTGTTGGGGAACGTCATCTGGTCAGTGCCAGGAATAAGAGACTCTGCTCCAGTCTTGCGATCGAACTTCCACACTCCGGTGGACCCGGTCGACTGCGCGGCGGCGTACACGTTGCCCTGCGCGTCAACGGCCAAGCCCAGAAGCCCAGCACCTTCACCCGTCCAGCCCGGAATCGATCCGAACACCTCGTAGTCACTCGAGCCTGGCGCGAACTTCAGTAACTGCCCGAGCGGAGCCAGGGAGACGAACACGTTCCCGGTTTTGTCGACGGCAACACCTTCTGAAAGCTCGCCATCCCCAGCGTCAAAGGTAGTCACCAACTCGGCGTGTCCGGCAGCCCCAGCGGTAGCCACCGGCACCACAAGCGCCGCTACAACCAACAGCGCCGTGGTCAAAGCGATCCGACGTTTTCTCCCCCACATACGATCCCCCTTGTCTGTCCTGTATGCGAACCTACACCTCAGGTGCGTACGGTGCGAGAATTCTTCTGCAGGCAGGTACATCACGGGATTCACCGGAACGTTGACCCGAACGAATCACGCCAGAAGTGGTGGAACCCGGTCGATGGCTGAGATTTCAACACTTCACTCCTTGTGGTGCTGAGAGGATTCGAGCCACTGACCTATCGACGGCGAGCTGGGACCGCGAACGTAGCAGCGCCAGATGCAGACGAACCCGTGGTGAGCAACACAGCAAAGGGGTCACGGAGCCTGAGCAGTCCTGAACCAGGAGATAACCAAGAAGCTCTGGTTGAACTCCGTGCCAGTTGAGCGTTCCAGACGAGTGGAGCCCTTGCGCTGCAAGGGCTCCAGCAGCACGCCCGGGGAGGGACTCGAACCCCCAACCTTCTAAGCCGTAGATCTTTGAGCAGCGTCCACGCTCGTCCGTAGCTGTCCGCACCGGCTGGCTCCCGAATTGGCTCTCGCAACCCGAGACAGGTCATTCCGATCCCGGCGTGGGATGCGTTTCCGGATTGGGGGCAACGGCGGGCTGGAAAGCGCGGGGACTTGAATCATCCGGTCGGGGGATCTGGTAGAGGCACGAATCTGGCTGCCCATTGCAGACAGGAGCCTCTCACAACACGCTCCTAGAGCCAGCACAGGAGGTCCCTCGAACTTCAACACGGTCGATGGGCGACGCTTCCGGGGTATCTTCAGGGCGTCGAAGGCGGATCGGCACACGTGGACATCACCGCCCCTGGACGTCACACAGCCACGCTGACGCGGAGCCGCCGATGAGTATCGATTTCTTCACCAGACACAAGACATTCTTCGGTTGGCGCATGGTTGCGTTTGCCGCCATCACTGGGGCGATGACCGGGCCGGGTCAGACCATCGGTGTCAGTGTCTTCATCGACCACTTCATCGACGATCTCGGGATCAGCCGATCTGAGGTGTCAACGGCGTACCTCGTCGGGACCCTCGGAGCTGCGCTGGTGCTGCCTCTCATTGGCAATCGCATCGACCGCATCGGCGTACGGCGGGCCATGACGATGATCGCCATCGCTTTCGGCATAGCGCTCGTCGGCATGGCTGGGGTTGACGGACTGATTGCCCTGGTGGTCGGGTTCTTCGCCATACGCCTCTTTGGACAGGGATCGCTCTCGTTGGCCAGCACACTGGCGGTCACGCATTGGTTCGACCGAAAGCGCGGCCTGGCGCTCGGGATCATGGCAACGGCCATGGGCATCCTGATGAGTCTCGTACCGGTACTCCTGAACGTTGTTATCGAGGCATACAGTTGGCGTACGGCGTGGATCGTCGCAGCGGTACTGGTATGGGTAATCGTGATCCCGATCGCCCAGTGGGGTCTCATCGACCGCCCGTCGGACGTCGGCCAGTATCCCGACGGTGTGGCACCAAACGCCGATGACGAATCGACGGTCGTTGTTGCGCCGTCGGCAACGCGCGGAGAAGCGATCAAGACCTCCCGATTCTGGATCGTTGTAGTTTCCTCATCAACCGTCGGCCTGCTGTCGACCGCGTTGAACTTTCATCAGATCTCGATGCTCGGGGATGCCGGACTGAGCGCGACCGAGGCGGCGGCGATGTTCCTCCCGCAGGTCATCGGGGCGGCTGTTTCGGGCGTGATCTTTGGGTATCTGGCCGACCGGCTCCCGGGACGCGTTCTCATCCCTATGGCAATGGGCATCCTCGCAGTGAGCCTCCTGCTCACACTCGTGCTCGCACCAGGAACCACTGTCATCCTCTACGCCATCAGCCTCGGCGCAGCCGGCGGTTCATCCCGCACCGTGACCTCGACACTTCTCCCCCGATGGTTCGGTGTTGGCCACATAGGCGCGATCCAGGGCACGGCGACCCTCGTCGGAGTGGCATCGACAGCGCTTGGTCCTGTGATGTTCTCGATCGCCAAGGATGTCACCGGCAGCTACGGGGTTGCGGCTGCATGGTTTGCGCTGATTCCCGTTGCAGTGGCCATCGTCGCCACAACAATGAAGCCAGTGTCGCTCGATACACGACACGCCGATGCCGCATAACTCCCGACCCGCGTAGGGTGAGGCTCACGGCCTACGGCCTTTGCTGCGCGTGAGTTCGGGCACGGTCCGACTGTCCAGTTTCAAGAATGTCCCTACGTCATACGCCAGATTGCGCCCCGGGGGACCTGGGGAGTCGGGGGTCAATACTGGCGATCGCTGTCGGTGAGGCCGGTTCGGCCAACGAGACCTGGGCATCCGTCTGGTTGATGGAACGAGTTCGTTTCGCCAACCCATGAGTCCCTCGCGGTGGACCGGATTGCTCGGCACGTCCGGAGGGATTTGAACGCCCAACCTTCTGATCCGTAAATCTCCAAGCGGTGTCCACAGCCGTCCACAGCCGTCCACAGCAGTTGGCTCCCAGATTGGCTCCCGCGACAAGGACGCTGTGGCCCTGACGACATCCACGATCCCGGTCAATGGTCTCGTTATCTCGATGTCGTGATGTCATGAGTGCATGACAAAACAAACCACGGTACGTCTACCCGAAGACCTCGCCGGCGGCGCAGAGGCCGTCGCTCGGGTTGAGGGCACCAGCGTCAACGCGCTGATCGTCGATGCCCTCAGAGCCGAAATCGAGCGAGTCCGTCAAGACGAGGACTTCACTGCCCGCGCCAGGCGACTCCTCGAACGCGACCGAGAACTGTTGGAACGTCTCGCCGAGTGACCCGCTGCATCACAGCGGCCGAATACTTCTGGCTGGCCGAACAGGTGACCGGAGTCGGAGCGTGACGCCCTCACCAAGGCGTCACGCTCCGACCTCGCAGAGTCCGCCCTGCATGCTCCACAGGCCAGATTCGGAGATATCGAGTTCTACGCTGATCTCTTCGATAAAGCCGCTGTACTGGTTTGTCGGCTGGCGTGGAACCATCCACTTCCTGACGGGGACAAACGTGCGGCGTGGGCGGCGCTGGTGATGTTCATCGACCTCAACCACGGCACCTGGGACCCTGAACCACCCGACATCAACCAGGCTGAGGAAGCCATGCTGGTGATCGCTGCCGGAGAGGTCGACGAAACCTGGACCGCAGCTTGGCTCAGAGAACGCGTCCGGTTCGCCAACCGAAGCTGAGCGTGGGTTGGGTGGACCGACGCTCGTGAGATCCACGATGCTCCGAAGCGTCAGACGGTCTAGAAAGCTCTGTCAGGCGATAGCCCTTGCCGTGCATGGACTTTCGGAGCACGCCCGGAGGGACTCGAACCCCCAACCTTCTGATCCGTAA
>JAMBLL010000178.1 GCA_023336765.1 Actinomycetes bacterium
CGCAACGGACAGGTGGTCGCTGCATTGGTCAACGGAGAAGAAGCGACCATCAAGACGTTCCATCGCAGTGACACTGCCGTGACCCTCACGCCTGAGAACGATGCATACGAACCGATGATCTTCAGCGGCGGAGTGGAGATCCTTGGCGTTGTCGTTGCCGTTCTCCGGCGTTTGGGCTGATCAGTCCAACGTCCCTGAGAACACGATCTCGGCTGGACCCTCCATCCATGCCCCACGGTCGTCGAACGTGATGATGAGTGCACCTCCCCTGAGGTGCACGACGATGGGAATCGTCAGGCCCCCAAAGGTGTGTGCCACATAGGCCGATGCGGTGGCACCAGTTCCTGATGCAGGGGTCTCCCCCACACCACGTTCCCAGATCCTCGCCGTAATAGATCCATCGTCCATCACCTGAACGAACTCGACGTTGGTGCGATTCGGGAACATGGCGTCGTGCTCGATCTCTGGTCCTACGGTGTCCACCGGGGCCTCATCGACATCGTCGACGAAGATCACCGCATGGGGATTCCCGATAGCGAACGGGTGCACGCGATAACCAGCGATGCTCAACGTCTCGGTTCTGAACGGGTTCGCCACACCAACGAACGCTCGCACGAAGTCTTCGTGAACGGTCACCTCGTGGTCACCGACCGCCGTTTCCACAACGAACGTGCGGGAGGTGACCCATTCCCGGTCATAACCCAGCCTCGCGATGCACCTGAGACCGTTGCCGCACATCTCAGCTTCTCCACCGTCGGCATTCCAGTACCGCATCGACATGCGTCCCGAGTCGATCGGCTCGATGACAAGCACACCATCTGCTCCCACGCCAGTCCGACGCTCACACCAACGCACGACATCGAGCGGATCGGGAACATACGGGCCATCGATCACGATGAAGTCGTTCGAGAGACCCTGTACCTTCACGAAGTCCATTGCATCTTCTTTCCTATGAGGTTCACAGCACTTTCAACACGCTCGGCCTGATCATCATGCCACGGTATCCACTCGATCCGCGGATCTCTGCGAAAGTATGTACGTTGACGTTTCACCAGCCCGTTCGTCGCTCGAATCGTATCAGTGATCGCTTCCTCACGAGAGATCTCACCAGCGATCATTCTGGCAAAACTCCGATAGCCGACGGCCTGGGATGCTGAGGTACCAAGAGTCGGGGCGAGTGCCTCGACTTCGGCGATGAAGCCGGACTCGATCATCGCATCGAGGCGTCTTGCGACTCGCTGTGGTGATGCATCAAGGGCATCGATGCCGAATGCCGCGATCGGATACAGTGGCTCATACGCTCGGACCTTGAAGGCTTCAGGAGTACCCGCCCGCATCGTCGGCGTCTCACCTGCAAGACGGAGAATCTCAACCGCCCGTATCACCCGCCTCGGGTTCTCCATGTCGATCAGCGCACCCGCACCGGGATCGGCTGTGATGAGTTCCTGGGTCAGAGACTCGAGGGTCTGCTCTTCGAGTTCCTTTCGCACGACAGCATCCGTTGGCGCAAACGTCAAAGGGTCGACCACCGCACGGAAGTGGAGTCCGGATCCCCCCGCAATGACCACCCTGCGATACTGGGTTGCGAGCTCTTCGATGTGGCGACGGGCCACCCGCTGGAACTCATGAACGCTGAATTCTTCGCCAGGGTCACAGATGTCGACCATGCGGTAGTCCACCCAGGCACGGACACTTCGACTCGGTTTTGCAGTTCCAATATCCATGCCTCTATAGACCTGCATCGAGTCGACGGATATGATCGTGGCGTGGAACCTCCGAGCCACGGCTTCAGCTATCTCGGATTTGCCTGCTGCTGTCGGGCCAACGATCGCTGCGAGGGTCAGGAAGGAAGCACCCCTTCGAGGTAGTGCGGAGCTGCACGTGTCACATCCACCGTGAGCAAGGTGCCAGCGGGCCAGTCGCCCGGGACGTGCACGATCCGATTGCCCCGTGTTCGTGTCGTTGCCACCGAAGCGTCACGTTTGGATGGGCCCTCGACCATAACCTCAACGGTGTTACCGACCTGTTCGAGATTGCGTTCGAATGTGATCGCATTCTGCAACTCAACAAGCCGCTCGAACCGTCGGGTCACGACATCTGCGGGTACCTGGTCCTCCATGTCGGCTGCAGGAGTTCCCGGCCTTGGAGAGAACTGGAACATGTAGGCATTGTCGAACCTGGCCCTGGCCATGACATCGAGCGTTGCCTCGAAGTCCTCTTCTGATTCTCCAGGGAAGCCAACGATGACATCCGTGGACGCAGCAAGGTCCGGCACGATCGTACGCATCATCTCAAGACGCTGCAAGAAACGCTGGGCCGTGTATCCGCGGTGCATCGCGGAGAGGATCCGGTCGGATCCAGACTGCAACGGAAAGTGGATCTGTTCACACACGGCAGCAGTCTGGGCCATTGCATGTGCCACATCCTCTTTGAAGTCCTTCGGATGAGGACTGGTGTACCGGATCCGTTCGATTCCACCAACGTCGCCAACCCTGCGCAGCAACTCAGAAAAGAGCGGTTTGTGACCGTTGAGGTCAAGATCTCTGCCGTAGGAGTTCACGTTCTGGCCAAGGAGCGTGATCTCGATGACGCCGTCTTGTGCAAGGCGTTCCACCTCCCTGATGATGTCGCCTGGCCGTCGCGAGATCTCGGCTCCCCGGACGATCGGCACGATGCAGAACGTGCACGAATTGTTGCAGCCAACGGTGATCGTCACCCACGCAGAGTGGGCGGATTCGCGTTGCAGGGCCAGACCTGCGGGAGTGTCCACGATCGGCACAGACTCGTCCCATATCTCGGTGATCGGACCCCACTCCTGGGCATGGTCGAGCAGGTCAACGACCCTGTGGATGTTGTGCGTGCCGAAGACGACATCCACCCAACCTGCACGCTCCTGGATGATGTCTCTCTCCTTCTGAGCGGAACAGCCACCAACAGCTATGCGCAGATCAGGATTGTTCATCTTGGCCTGCTTGAGCGATCCGAGATAGCCGTAGAGCTTCGTGTCGGCGTTCTCACGGATCGTGCA